>JBDTJJ010000265.1:0-2841 GCA_039935895.1 Bacteroidia bacterium
AATGGAGGAATTAATAATTGTAGGCTCCCTTCTTGTGTATTTATTTCGGTGCTTAATCTATGTCCAAAACGGACTTTCTCAATTTCTAAATATAATTGTAAGTGACTAAGTTCTTCTTCCAACGTCAACATTTGGTTATCATCTTTCTTTAACGTCCCACGTAAAAAATCAGATAATTGCTGAATCATTTTACGAGCTTCCTCGGGCTTAGAACCTGCCAAAGCACTGATAGAATTTAAACTATTAAATAAAAAATGCGGTTGCAATTGTTGGCGTAAACCTGTAAGTTCTGCTTCGCGCACCAATTTTTCCGCATCTGCTTTGCGTGCTTCTGTTTCTTTTTGTTGTGTGGATGTATTAAATATCCAACGTACAGCGGCCGTCCAGGTTATTACTAAAAGTGCAATGCCAAAACGTATTAAAAAAGATTTATTCAAGATAGCCGTATATGTAATATCTAGATTAAAGTGATATAACAAAAACATATTAGTAACCTTGGCGCAAATAAAAGCTAAGGCAAATAGCGAAAACACAACTGAATACCCTGTCTTTTTATCGGGTGTGTACCAGCGCAACATCATACCAACGCCGTAACACGCAGTAGCCAATAAAGTATTATTTACAAGGCTATCTGCGGCGGCAATTTCCCAATTAAATCCTAATTGATGAAAAACCAGCACATGTAGGCAGCTCCATATTACCCAGTAAATACTGAATGCAAAACCAATTTTTTTATTTGAAATACTTTCGGGCAATGGTTAAAATATATATACAAAGTTACTAAGCGTTTCAATTGTGCGCTCTTTTTGTTTTACAATATTTATATAGCTGGCAGCATCTTCTGCTTCTTCTGTAGTGGCATATATTTGTGCGCCATCTGCCATATCTTTCAGCTCAAGCAATTCAAGTACGCCAATAAATTTCCAGCTAACGTTTTCGTGCTTTTCGTTTAAAAAAGAAACCTCTTCTTCTTTACCTTTTGCACGAGCTTTTATCAATGCTTCGTTTTCTGTTTTGGCTTCAAAAATTCTAAATTGTTCGTCAAATTGTGGTGTGTGTTTGCCATCGCCACTCACTATTTGAAACGCTATTTTGGCTATATATTTACTCGTGTTGTTTGTTTTTACAAGTTTATCATTACAAATGCTAAATACTTTTTTCCTTTCTTTAACTAACATGTTTTTTTGTATTATGTAGGTTGTACTTTGTATTTAGACTGATGTACAGCATACAAAATACAGTGTACGATTATTAATAATTTCTGATATCTATTCCGCCAAAAACTACGCTGCCTTTAACAACTAAAATTTTATCGGGGTTTGCATTTGTTTGTTGCGCGCGTTTATCAGATACATCGCCGCACACCGCGCTTGTTTCATCGGTTTTAACTTCCCAATTGGCAGGTACAATAATTTTTACACCACCAAATACTTGTTTAACTTCTAATACGGCTACTCCGTTTATATCAGCCTGACTTAAATTTAATTCTCCACCGCCAAATACACATGATATAGTTCCGCCTTTAAAATCTTTAGAGATAATGTTTTTTCTAAAGCCACTAAAAACTAAATCGATATTAACTATATCTTCGGATGAACTTGATTTTTCGTTTCCAAAAGCCGAAAAGTTACCGCCTCTTCCTCCGCGATTCATCATGTGGTCTTCCCATCTTTTATTAAAACGACGACTTGGTCTGAAAATCATTTTTAAACCAATAGCCATAATTAATATTGGCCATAAATAAATTTTAACGTGCATATCGGGTACATAATCTTCAATCATAAAAGCAATACCTAAACCTACCAAAACTATCCAACCAAAATTTCTGAACGAATGTTTTACACCCACAAATAAACCAAGTACAATTAAAAACATTTGCCATGAAAACAACCAATCAGGTAAAAAAGCACCCATTTCTTTAGCTAAGTATAAAGCACCAGCTGCAAAAAGTAATACACCGCCTGCTATTTTACCTTTGCGATTGCGCTCTTGATGTTCTTTCATTCTTTCATCCCAATTGGTATTGTTGTAGAAGTTTTTATTATCTGAATTTTGATTTTGTGTTTCCATTTGTTTTTAATTTATGTACAAATATATGTTCAGCGCTAGCCAAAATACAATGGGTATTAGGTTAGCCGAGGGCAGCAGTAGGTGAACAACGTACTTTTATCGGTAAAATATTTGTGAAAAGTTTCTTTGCTAATACTATCAATAGCTATTATGGCATATAAATTGAATGTGTTTATAAAAACTAATCTTTAATAAAATGAAAACCATAAAATTATTGCCCATAACCTTTATCTTTTTAGGAAGTTTAATTTTTACAAATTGCACTAATAACCCAAAAGATGATAACCCTGAAAGCACTATCACTCCGGCAAGTCGTTCAACTGCCGATTCGGTTACCCAATATCAAAGAGATTCTGCGGCAGCCATGAGTAACACTACTACACCACAATTGCCTGTTAATAACGCTGAAAGCAAAGAAACCAATAACCCGGATATTACTAAGTAATTAAAGCTATGAAAAAAATAATTTTTGTCTTTATGACTTTAAGTACAGGTATGTTTGCTCAGACTAAGAGCGAGGATAGTCAGTCGGGCGACGATAATAACTACTGTGCAAAAAACGAAATGAATAAAATAATTGTCGTTTACCGAGGCGCCGCTATTATTGATGATGCCAAGCTTGAAAACGGCACGCTTGTTAAAATAGATGGAACATTAATAATGAAAGATGGCAGTAAAACTTTATTAAGAGAAGGACAATGTATTAATAGAGATGGGACTATGCCTACTCCTAGCGAATAAGTAAGCCAAAAACTGCATAAATAATGAAGA
>JBDTJJ010000266.1:0-6820 GCA_039935895.1 Bacteroidia bacterium
ACCTTTAACAACAAAGGAATATATTGGCTTTGGGCAGACAATAAGCCAGTTGCAATTAGTTTAGTAATAGCAACAATCATCTTTGGAGTATTTTGGTTAAAATCTCCCAAGAAATTGAAACATACAAGTTAAAATTAGGTAGTAGCTACAGCGGCTTGGCAAAAGGCAGACTCAGTCTTTAAATCAAGCTTTGTGGTTAATCTGTAGAGATTTTAATCTGAAAAGGTATTAAAAATACAATTTACCTCCAAATTATTGTTTTTTATCTTATTTTTGAAGAAATGCTTTTTCGGCATTCAGCTAAACCATAAGAAAAATAAAAGACAGTAAGCTAAATGATTAAAAACGATTTGTTATTGCGTGCTGCCAAGGGTGAAGATGTTGAACGTGCGCCGGTTTGGCTTATGCGACAAGCTGGTAGGGTTTTACCCGAATACAGAGCTGTTAGAGCGCAAACCAAAAATTTTATAGAATTTGTAAAAAACCCGGCATTAGCTGCCGAAGTTACCGTGCAACCGGTTGATATTTTAGGGGTAGATGCTGCTATTATTTTTTCGGATATATTAGTAATACCCGAAGCGATGGGCTTGCCATACCAAATGATTGAAGCAAAAGGCCCTTGGTTTGAAAAAACAATTGTTACTAAAGCAGATGTAGATAATTTAATCGTTACCGATGGAAGTAACTTACAATATGTGTATGATGCTATTCGTTTAGCAAAAAAGCAATTAGATAACCGCGTGCCTTTAATAGGTTTTTGCGGCGCACCCTGGACTTTACTAGCTTACATGGTTGAAGGCAGCGGAAGCAAAACATTTAGCAAAGCCAAAAAGTTTTTATATACGCAACCAAAACTGGCACATCAAACGTTGGAAAAAATTGCACAAAGCAGCATTAATTATTTATTGGCGCAAGTTGAAGCAGGTGCTAATTTGATACAAATATTCGATTCGTGGGCAGGTGTTTTATCACCCGAAATGCATAAAGAATTTTCGTTGAAATATATGTCGATGATTTGCGATGAGGTAAGTAAAAAAGTACCGGTTACCATCTTTGCAAAAGATGCCCATTTTGCGCTATCAGAAATTAAAAACACATCGTGTAGTGTTGTAGGCCTTGATTGGAGCGTTAACCCACAGGAAGCCAGAAAAATTATTGGCAACAATAAAACATTGCAAGGAAATGCCGACCCATGTTTGCTTTACGCAGATTACGACGAGATAGAAAAACAAACCAAACAAATGCTTAACGCTTTTGGTAAGGATAGATATATTGCCAATTTAGGCCATGGTTTATACCCGGATACCGAAAAAGAAAAAGTAAAGTTTTTTGTAGATTGCATAAAAAAACATCAATACACTAAAACTCCTGCCGATAAAATACATGCGTAAAATTTGGCTACATATTATTTTATTAGTTGTAGCCACAACAGGGTTCTCTCAAACCTATGATTTTAAAAACTATAATGTAGAGGATGGTTTGGTGCAATCTCAAGTGTTTTGCATTTTTCAAGATAGCAAAGGCTACATGTGGTTTGGAACTAATTTAGGTGGCGCGTCTAAATTTGACGGTAAAACATTTAAAAGTTTTGCCCCTTCAAACGGAGGTTTAAGTAATAATATTTACGCCATAGCTGAAGACAAAAACCAAAACATGTATTTTGGCACTTATGATGGCTTACAAATTAAAAGTCAGTTTAAAAATACCATTTTAGATACTACAAAAGGCTTACCGCACAACACCGTTTATCAGGTTTTTATTGATGATGTTGAAACAGTTTGGGTTGGCACACAAAAAGGAGTTTGCTATTTAGATAAAAACAAATATCCTATAAAATTAATTGGAGATAAGCTGCTGGAGGAAAGCGCTATTTGGGCTATTTATCAGGAGAATAATGGCGATTTTTGGTTTGGTACAATTCAAAATGGAGCGTGTTGTTATTCTCCTTCTAAAAAAACATACACCTGGTTTAACAAAACAAATGGTTTGCATGACAATTTTATACGTTCTATTAATGAAGACGGAAAAGGTGGGGTTTATATTGGTACAGTTTCTGGGCTTTTTGATGTTACCTCCGCTAAAAAAATCAGTCGTGTAGAAATACCCGGTATATCAATACAATACTTAGCAGTTACCAGCATTAAAAAAGATAAAAACAATACGTTTTGGTTTACTACCGATGAAGGCGTTATAAAATATACAGAACATTCTATCCAGCGTTTTTTAGATTATAATGGCTTGTGTGGTAAGCTTATTCTATCGTCTTATATTGATAGCGAAGGCAATTTTTGGTTTGGCTCTGATGGTTTTGGAGTAAGCAAATTAAGCTCGGAAGCGTTGGTAAATTATAGTGAAAATGACGGATTGCCAGGCAATTACATAAACTGTGTTTATCAAACAAAAGATAAAAAATATTGGGTGGCCATGCGCAATAGTGGCTTGCTTTATATGAACGGAAAAGAAAAAAAACAATACACTGTAAATGTAAAAAATACTAAAGAGAATCTTATAGATAACAACGTAAACTGCATGGCAGAGGATAAAGAGGGTAATCTATGGGCAGGTACCATGTCGGGTTTAAGTATTTTTATTAACGGCAAAACAGTTAACTATTGGGCCGAAAGCGATTATCAAACTATTTACTCTATCTATCATTCTTCAAAAGGCATTAGCTATATAGGTACCGCAAACGGCTTGGTGGTTTTTGGCCAAGATGGCAAAAAAGAACCTGTTGAAATTGTAAACAAATTACGAGGAAGTGCCTATTTAGGCATTTATAGAATAGAAGAAGATAACAACCATAATATATGGCTGGCCACTTCAAGCTACGGCGCTATTAAATACGATGGCAAATCGGCCGAAATATTTAATGCTAAAAATAAATTTACCGACAAAACAGTTTATAATGTAGTTAAAGATAAAGCCGGAAATCTTTGGTTTGGCACAGAAGAAGGTGTTTTTTATTACGATTATAAAGAATTTAAACACATAGGAGAAAAAGAAGGATTGGTTTCTGATCAAGCCTATTTTTTAGTGTTTGATAATCAAAATCATTTATGGATTGGCACTAATAAAGGTATTGATGCCTTAGATGCAACCGAGTTTGTATCTAGCAAAAAAGTAAATTTAAAACATTATGGCAAAGACGAAGGCCTTAAAGGTTTAGAGTGTAATATGAACGCCGGTATTAAAGATAACGAAGGTAAACTATGGTTTGGAACCGTTAAAGGTGTAACGGTTTTTAACCCTCGTTTCGAAAAAATAAATTACCAAGAGCCTTCTCTTTTACTGACAGATATAAAAATATTTTTTGAGAAAACAGACCTCTCTCAATATGCATCCGGCATAGATTCTTTAACCACCTTACCTTTAGATTTAAAATTACCTTACAGTAAAAACCACATCACGTTTGATTTTATCGGTATTTCACAAACAAACCCCGATAAAGTAAAATATCAATTTAAGCTTGATGGTGTTGATGAAGATTGGGCGCCCATAACTTCAAAAACCGAAGTAACCTACTCATCTTTACAGCCGGGGCAATACGCCTTTCATTTAAAAGCAATAAACAATGATGGCTTTTGGAACAAAGAACCGTTGGAATATAAATTTACCGTTTTGCCACCTTGGTATCGCACTTGGTGGTTTTACACGCTTTGCGGCATTATTGTAATTGCTTCTATTTATGGATACAACTCTTATAAAACAAAAAAATTATATGCCGATAAAGTAAAACTGGAGAAACAAGTTGCCGCGCGTACCAGAGAACTTCGCGAAGAAAAACAAAAAGTAGAACTCATCAACAAAGAAGTTATTGAGCAAAAAGCAACTATCGAGCATAAAAATTTAGAAATGACCGATAGTATTAAATATGCCAAAAACATACAAGAGGCTTTACTTCCTGATATTACTAATTTACAAAAAGATTTTCCCGAGTCGTTTGTACTTTATATGCCAAAAGATATTGTGAGCGGCGACTTTTATTGGTTTGCAAACCGTAATGGTAAAAATCTTTTTGCGGCTGCAGATTGTACCGGACATGGAGTACCTGGCGCGTTTATGAGTATTATAGGCAACTCGTTACTAAACGAAATTATTGGTGAGCAACACATTTATCAACCGGCCGAAATTTTAACCCATTTACATGTTGGCGTTAAAACAGCTTTAAATCAAAACAAAGGCGAGTTTGAGCGAAGAGACGGTATGGATATTGCTCTTTGCTCTTTCGATAAAGAAAACCTAACGCTTGAGTATGCCGGAGCCAACCGCGCATTGTGGATATACAGAAAGGGCACTACCGATAAAGCCGAAATAATTAAGCCTGATAAATTTCCTATTGGCGGTTTAGAATTTGAGTTTGAAGATAAACGAAGATTTACCAACCATACCATTCAGTTACAAAAAGGCGATTGTATTTATGTTTTTAGTGATGGCTACGCCGATCAATTTGGAGGTGAAAAAGGAAAGAAATTTATGGTGGCAAACCTGCAACGCACCTTTGCCGAAATAACCGACAAACCTATGCAACAACAATACGAACACTTGCATAAAGTGTTTGCTAATTGGCGCGGCAACTACGAACAAATTGACGATGTACTGGTTATTGGCGTAAGGGTTTAAACAACGTATTAAAAAAGCATAAAAAATGCTAACAATTGCCAAATTACTTATATTTGTATGATGCGTTTTAAACTATTTATTTTACTAGTACTCTTTACCTTAACAAGCTTTGCCACTCACAACCGCGCAGGTTATATTAGCTATACATTTGATGCTACCACGGGCAAATATAAATTTACCATATATACTTATACAAACCCATCAAGTTATCAGGCAGATAAAAGCTTTGAAACTCTTGTATTTATTGATCCTTCTAACCCGGGGCATATAACTCACTCCATTATTTGCAACAGAACAAACAATACCTATTCGGGCACTAATGTGGTTGATCTTATAAATTCTACCCCTCAGCTTGCAAGCCAAGATTACCCAAGTGGATCTGGGTTAGGCGAAGGCTTGATGCTTTTATATCCATACGGCACATACGGCGGCGTTAAGCTTAATAAATATGAAGGACAATCTGAGATGACGCTTAACGCAGGCACTTATATTGTGGGCATGGTTGACCCTAACTTAGATGATTCTATAAAAAATATAGCTGGCGGCAATGGTGGCTCTTCAAATGTAGCTTTTGCTTTAATAGATACTTTATATTTAAGCAATACTTTAGGTCCTAACAGCACGCCCCTAGTAACCAACGCACCTATTGATAATGCCTGCTATATGCAAAATTTTTGCTATAACCCGGGTATGATAGATAATGAAAATGATAGTTTATCGTATTCTTTAGTAAATTTTATAACCGGTGATACTGGCGGAACTTTTAATACAGCAACCGCAGCATTTATACCCGATGATATGAGCGTTAATAAAATTACAGGCGAGTTGTGCTGGATATCTCCCTGGACAAACCAACAGCATGGCGAGTACGAAATTGATATGCGCATACGCGAGTATAGAAAAAACCCGCTCGATGGGCGCTGGCATTTAATTGGCAGTATGCTTTTTGCTATACAAATTTATGTAAAAAATTGCCCTCCAAACTCCGCGCTTACAATAAGCTTGCCGCCGGCAACAGGCTGCGCAGAGGCAGGTAAAACATACGTGTCTCCAGTTATTACAGTAAGCTCCCCAGCAGGTAATACGGTAAACCTTGTAGCAAGTGGTGTGCCCATAAGTGGCGGTCATATTGGCTCCAATGCTGTGTTTTCGTCTAGTACAGGTGCAGGTTCTGCATCCGGTCATTTAAGTTGGGTGCCTGCTTGCGATGCTGTGCAACTTAACCCGTATTACGTTACTATACAAGGAAGTGACAATCAAACACCAGCCAATACCAATTACTCTAACTTAACGGTGCAGGTTGTCGCACCGCCTGTGCAAAATTTAACCGATAGCATTAAGGCAGATAGTATAAAATTACAGTGGGATGCGCCTGCAATATGCACTGCAAATCAATACAACAAAATTAACAGCTATTTAATTTATAGAACAAATAGTTGCGCCACTTATTCACCCAATCCTTGTCATACAGGTGTTCCTGCCTCTTCGGGCTTTCAGTTAATTGGCACAACCACTAATGTAACAGCACTTCATCCTATTTTTTATGATGATAATAACAGGTTGGGGCTTCCGGCAGGTAACAGTTACTCGTACATTGTAATAGCCAAGTTTGATGATGGTTCTTTAAGTATGGCGTGTGCGGCCGTGTGTATCACCTTACATTATGGAGTGCCTATTATAACCAATGTAAGTGTGGATAGTACCGATACTCAAAAAGGAAGTATTACAGTAAAATGGCAAAAACCTATCGTTGGGTTTCCAAACTTGGATACTACCATACACAACGGGCCTTACTATTTTACCTTAAACAGGTTAGATGCTTCGGGTACTTACACAACCAGTGTTTATACATCTCCGGCGCAGCCATACTTTGCTTATTTAAACCACTTAGCAGATACTACTTTTACAGATACTTTACTAGATACCGAAACAAAAAAACAGTATTATAAAGTTTATTTTTATGCAGATGCAAGTCATAGCAATATAGCTACCAGCGCACCCGCAAGTTCGGTTTATGCAACTGGAGTAGGGCACGATAAAAAAGTAATTCTCAGCTGGACTCATCAAACACCTTGGCAAGACACTTTGTATAATATTTATCAGCAAAACAGCACCACGCTTGCCTATACATTAGTAGGCAGCACGCATAGCACTACCGATACCGTTTATAACCTTACCAATAAACGTAACAATTGTTTTA
>JBDTJJ010000267.1:0-4901 GCA_039935895.1 Bacteroidia bacterium
TAATTGATTATGGAACGATTGATTATGAAGGAAATCCTCAACGAGAGTTTAAATTTAAGAATATAGGTAAATCGCCATTAGTTATCAGTAATTGCCAAGGTAGCTGTGGTTGCACCGTACCAACTTGTCCAAAAGAACCAATTTTACCGGGTAAAACAGGTGTTATTAAAGTAAACTATGATACTAAACGTGTAGGTAAATTTGATAAAAAAGTTACTGTTACATCAAACTCAAAAACATCAAGTGTTGTGTTAACTATTAAAGGAGAAGTTAAACCTGCACCAGCAGCACCAGCACCTGCTGCTCCGGCAGAGAAAAAATAAAAATTAATATGTTTATTGTAAAAGAATCGGGCTTAGGTCCGATTTTTTTTGCTTTAAAACCAACCAAACCCAAAAATAATTTATTACTTTTTAGTACCTTATTTGTGGTATAATAACTAAATTTGGGGCTCAAATTAATTGCATTTCTTAACCTCAATAAATAAACACTATGGCTTTTGACATTGACATGATTAAAAAGGTGTACGAAGGTATGCCCGCACGTATTGAAGCTGCTCGCAAAGCGTTGGGTCGCCCGTTAACTTTATCTGAAAAGATTTTGTTTTCGCATTTACACAAAGATCAAAAGTTTGAAAACTTTGAACGTGGAAATTCTTACGTAGATTTTGCGCCAGATAGAGTTACCATGCAAGATGCAACAGCTCAAATGGCTTTATTGCAATTTATGCAAGCTGGTCGCCCACAAGTGGCTGTGCCAAGCACGGTGCATTGCGATCACTTAATTACCGCAAAAGATAATTCAACTCCGGATTTGGAGCGCGCTATAAAAGTTAATAAAGAAGTTTACGATTTTTTATCGTCGGTTACCAATAAATACGGTATCGGCTTTTGGAAACCGGGTGCAGGTATTATTCACCAAGTAATGTTAGAAAACTATGCTTTCCCTGGCGGAATGATGATTGGTACTGATTCTCATACCGTAAATGGCGGTGGTTTAGGTATGGTTGCCATTGGTGTTGGTGGAGCTGATGCTTGCGATGTGATGGCAGGCTTAGCTTGGGAATTAAAATGGCCAAAACTTATCGGTATTAAATTGACTGGAAAACTTAGCGGTTGGTGTTCTTCAAAAGATATTATTTTAAAAGTTGCTGGTATTTTAACCGTTAAAGGTGGTACCGATAAAATTGTAGAATATTTTGGTGAAGGTGCTGAAAGCCTTAGCTGTACCGGTAAAGGAACTATTGCAAACATGGGTGCTGAAATTGGAGCTACGACTTCTACCTTTGGGTATGATGATAGCATGGCACGTTATTTAAAAGCTACTGGTCGTGCTGATGTAGCTGAATTAGCCGATCAAATTAGAGAACATTTAACAGGCGATAAAGAAGTTTACGCTGATCCAAAAAAATATTTTGACGAAGTAATTGAAATCAATTTATCAGAGTTAGAGCCTTATGTAAACGGTCCTTTTACGCCTGATTTAGCTACGCCTATTTCTAAATTAAAAGCTGTTGCAACCGAAAAAGGTTGGCCAATGAATGTTCAAGTTGGATTAATTGGTTCTTGTACCAACTCATCTTACGAAGATATTTCTCGTGCAGCATCTTTAGCTAAACAAGCTTCAGATAAAAAATTAAAAGCTAAAGCAGAATTTACCATCACTCCGGGTTCTCAACAAGTACGTTACACTATCGAGCGTGATGGCTTTATTGATACTTTTAATAAAATTGGTGCTGAGGTTTTTTCTAACGCTTGCGGGCCTTGCATTGGTATGTGGGACAGACCGGGTGCTGATAAAAAGGAAAAAAATACAATTATACATTCCTTCAATAGAAACTTTGCTGCGCGCCAGGATGGTAACACAAATACACACGCGTTTGTAGCTTCTCCCGAAATTGTAACCGCACTTGCTATTGCGGGCGATTTAGGTTTTAATCCATTAACTGATACTTTAATAAATGAAGACGGAGTTGCTGTAAAATTTGATGCACCAACCGGCGAAGAATTGCCGCCAAAAGGTTTTGATGTGGATGATGCAGGTTTCCAAGCACCAGCTGCCGATGGAAAAAGTGTTGAAATTAAAGTTAGTCCTGAAAGCGATCGTTTACAATTGTTAGTACCATTCAAACCTTGGGAAGGAACAGATTTACATGATTTAAAATTATTAATTCGTGTAAAAGGAAAATGTACAACCGATCATATTTCGATGGCGGGTCCTTGGTTAAAATATCGCGGACATTTAGATAACATCTCTAACAACATGTTAATTGGTGCTATCAATTCTTATAACGATAAAGCAAACAGCGTAAAAAATCAATTAGACGGAACATATAACGAAGTACCAAAAGTGCAACGTGCGTATAAAGCGCAAGGCATAGGTTCTGTTGTTATTGGTGATGAAAACTATGGCGAAGGTTCATCTCGTGAGCACGCAGCTATGGAGCCTCGTTTCTTAGGTGTACGCGCTGTTATGGTTAAATCGTTTGCACGTATTCACGAAACTAACTTAAAAAAACAAGGTATGTTAGGTTTAACTTTTGCAAACAAAGAAGACTACAATAAAATACAAGAAGACGATACTATTGATATTGCAGGCTTAACAACATTTGCACCTGGTGTTCAACTTACGGTTGTGTTTAATCACAAAGATGGCAGCAAAGATGTTATTAAAGCAAACCACAGCTACAACGCTCAACAAATTGAGTGGTTTAAAGCAGGTGGCGCTTTAAACATTATCAGAGCAAGTGTAAAAGCTTAGTAGTAGAAGTAAGAATAAAGAGACAAGAATCAAGAAACCGCTTCAGTAATGAGGCGGTTTTTTTATTGGGTGTTCCATTTAATTTTCATTAGCTATGTTGTTTTAAATCCTGCGCGTTGTAGTAGTAAAAATTATACTAATTTTGTTTTAGTATTTAAATAATGGGCGCAGCAGCTTTTTTTTCTATCGGGTTAGCATTTTTATTTAGCATTCCGCTAATAACAGCTTTATTTGCAAGGCGTATGGGAAGAAATATTAAACTATGGTTTATTATTGGAATGTTTTTACCCGTGATCTCAATCTTTATTATTTTCTTTTACCCGATCTTTCAGGGAAAAAAGATTAATTATCCTTTATTAGCCGTTGCAGTAGCCGTAGGTTTTTCGTTGTTGTATTTAGAAGGGCATTTCATTAAAATATCTTTCGCATGAAACTCACCACCTTGCATTTTACCAATAATAACAATCTGCTCAGCACGTTCAAAATCTTGCGGTTTGCTTTTGTGTAATACCACTTTTTTTTCTACATTATCTTTATCAACCATGTAAAAAGTAAAGGCATCTGTATCAACAGCCGGGTTATATTCGGTTGGCTTTTCTTTATCGCATTTACCTACTACGTGAAATTCGGTATCTGCATTGGCTTCGGCTTTGGTAAAGTTTGCATATTCATCTCCGCTCATACCTAAAGTGGAAACTAATGCGCCAATAGCAACAGCAACAATTACAATAATAGCTATGTGTGTTTTTTTCATTTTGATTTATTTTTTTAATGGTAAAATGCAGTTTGCTTTCGCTCGTATCATTTTAATTTATTTTTTGTTAGAGAAGTTGTCTTCTAGTTTTTTAATTTTTCTATCAATAATAATTAAGTAGGTTGCCAAACAAGCAAACACAACGGATAGCACAAGCACTACGACAAAAATTTTTCCGTCAGCACGAAAACCATCTGCCATTTGCGGCTCTTCTGTTTGGGCAAACGCAACCGAATTAAAAATTAAAAATGCAAAATTAAAAAGCAAAAACCTTTTCATTTTCAAATTATCAAATAAACTCATTGTCAAATCAATTAACTTCTTCATCGTTATCAAGTTTGTATTGTAATTTTTTCATTCTGTTTAAAACATTTAGTAACCAAATGCTCATTAAAATCCAACCCATACAAGCCGGATAAAAAACCAAGCGCATCATATTATCCATATCGTATTTACCAAAGGCAGGGTTACCGCCATTACCCGGATGTAGTGAGTTTGGTGCTAAACGCGGATAAATCATAATAAAAACGAAAGTCATGATGAAGGCAAAAATATTATACACCGCCGAAATACGCGCCTTTGTCTGCGCATCTGGAATTAAAGCACGCAATAAATAATACACAAAATAAACAATCATAGCTGCCATAACGCCTTGCAGTTTTGGATCTTCAGCTACCCAAGGTTTTCCCCAAGTAAAAGTTGCCCAAATAGAACCTGTAATTAAGCCTGGCAACGCAAACATGCCGCCTACAAAAGCCGCACGCGATGAAAGAATATCGTACTTCATTTTATACCCGTTTAAATACATTAAAGCAAAAACCCAAGATATGCCCATTTGCACTAACATAGCAAACCATAAGGGCACATGAAAATAAAGATTACGAATGGTTTCGTTTAAGATATTCAGGCGTGGTACATTACCTAAAAAACCCATGGCAATGGAGTATAACACCATAACAATTGCCAATATTTTCCACCACCATTTTTGCATTTTTATTCTTTCCAAAGATACCTAAATAAAAAAAGCGACAAAGTGATAATTATCACATCAATAAAAAATAATCCACCTAAATATTTGTAGCTGACAGACATTTCCAAGCCATCAATAGCATTTTTTGTTAAACGTAAAGAAAGCAGCATAACCGGAATGCAAACCGGCATACTTAACAAGCTCATAACCGAATAACTATTACCCGTTTTTGATGCAATGCAACTCATAAGTGTTAAAGAACCAGCCAAAGCAGTATTTCCAAGTAATAAAACAGCTAAAAATAATAAGCTATTTTGTACCGGATAATTCATTAGCCAGCTAAAACATAAAACACTGCAAAGGCATACTACCCAAAGCAAAATAACGTTGTAAATTATTTTAGAAATAACAAATTCG
>JBDTJJ010000268.1:0-12211 GCA_039935895.1 Bacteroidia bacterium
CTTATAAAAACACGTTTAACCAAGCCTATTCTATCACTAAGTTTAAATACTATATAGGCAATATTTGTTTAAAAGATGTTGATGGAAAAGAGTTTAAAAGCAAAGATTATTTCTTGATAAACGAAGATGAAGACGATTCTAAGCAACTAATTTTGCAAAATATTCCCTCGGGAAATTACGTTTCTATCCATTTTATTATTGGTGTAGATAGTTTGCATAACTGTTCTGGCTTACAAACCGATGCGTTAGACCCTGTTAATGGTATGTTTTGGGCATGGAATACTGGCTATATATTTTTAAAACTAGAAGGTAATTCATCTTTCTCTAAATCGCCAGCTAATATTTTTGAGTTTCATATAGGAGGATATAAACAACCTACTAACAGTATTAGAACAATTAATTTAAAATTAAATAATCCATTAAATATTGCAGCTAAAACATCTGTTATAGATATTAAAGTTAATGCTGCCGAAGTTTTAAAAACACCAACCGCTATAGATTTTTCTGTTTTATCATCCGTTACAACACCACAATCAGCACCAACTATTGCTAATAATTATGCAGATATGTTTAGTATTCTTCAAGTAAAAAACGAAAATTAATTTTTTCTCTTTGCTTAATAATTCCTTTGATTTATTAAATTGAGGTTGTATTTATTGTTCAAAACACATCTTTCAAATCCACTTAAAATGTGTTATTTTCGGGCAAAATATTGAACCATGCAAAATACGCAACAAGACGCTTTACCAACATTAGACACAGCCAAAAAATTAGGACTTCTACCTGAGGAGTTTGAAAAAATAAAAGAAATTTTAGGCCGTACGCCAAACTTTACCGAGTTATCAATTTATTCGGTTATGTGGAGCGAGCATTGTTCGTATAAAAATTCTATTACGTGGTTAAAAACACTTCCAAAAGATGGTCCGCACATGTTGGCAAAAGCCGGCGAAGAAAATGCCGGATTAGTTGATATTGGCGGCGGTTTAGGCTGTTGCTTTAAAATAGAATCTCATAATCACCCAAGTGCTATTGAGCCTTACCAAGGTGCGGCAACTGGTGTGGGCGGCATTAATCGCGATATTTTTACGATGGGCGCTCGTCCAATTGCACAATTAAATTCATTACGTTTTGGAGATATTAATTCGCCAAAAACACAATGGATTATGAAAGGTGTAGTGAAGGGAATTGGTAATTACGGTAACGCATTTGGTATTCCTACCGTTGGTGGCGAAGTATTTTTTGATGAGTGTTATAACACCAATCCTTTGGTAAATGCCATGAGTGTGGGTATTGTAAAAGCAGGCGAAACAGCTTCGGCAACGTCGTATGGTGTAGGTAATCCTGTATTTATTGTTGGTTCTGCTACGGGTAAAGATGGCATACATGGCGCAACATTTGCCAGTACAGATATTACTGAAAACTCAGCAGATGATTTACCTGCGGTACAAGTTGGAGATCCTTTCCAAGAAAAATTATTATTAGAAGCTTCTTTAGAAGTTATAAAAACCGGTGCTGTTATTGGCATGCAAGATATGGGCGCTGCAGGTATTACTTGCTCAACATCTGAAATGAGTGCCAAAGGCGAACACGGTATGGATATTTGGTTGGATAAAGCGCCTACGCGTCAGCAAGGCATGAAACCATTTGAAATTCTTTTGTCAGAATCGCAAGAACGCATGCTTATTGTGGTGGAAAAGGGTAAAGAAGATGCCGTTAAAAAAGTATTTGATAAATGGGATTTGAATTGCGAGCAAATTGGTGTTGTTACCAAAGGCGGACGATTAAAATATTATATGTATGATGAATTAGTAGCTGATGTTCCTGCTGAAACGCTTGTGCTTGGCGGCGGAGCACCAGTTTACGAAAGAGAATATAAAGAGCCTGCTTATTATGCAGAATCTAAAAAGTTTAAAATTGAAAATGTAAAAGAACCTGCCGATTTAAAAGCAGTGATGACGCATTTAATTTCGCATCCAAACATTGCATCAAAACGTTGGGTTTATAATCAGTACGATAGTATGGTTGGTACAGTAAATCAAAGTACCAATAACCCAAGCGATGCAGCTATTGTAAACATTAAAGAAACTGATAAAGCCCTTGCGCTTTCGGTTGATTGTAATAGCAGATATGTAAATGCCGACCCAGAAATTGGTTGTGCAATTGCTGTAAGTGAAGCTGCCCGTAACATTGTTTGTAGCGGTGGCGAAGCTAGTGCAATTACCAATTGTTTAAACTTTGGTAATCCTTATAATCCTGAAGTGTATTGGCAATTTGTTGGTTCTATTAAAGGAATGAGTGCTGCTTGTCTTAAATTTAAAACGCCTGTAACTGGAGGAAACGTAAGTTTTTATAATCAATCTTCTTTTGAAGGTCCGGTCTTCCCTACTCCAACAATTGGTATGTTGGGTTTATTGCAAGATAAATCAACACAAACATCCTTAAGTTTTAAAACCGAAGGAGATTGTATTTACATCATTGGCGAATGCAAAAATGATATTTCATCTTCCGAATATCTTTATTCATATCACAAACAAAAAAATACACCTGCGCCGTATTTTAATTTAGATGAAGAGTTTGATATTCATCATGCAGTAAAAACTATTATTAAAAATAAATTAATAGAAAGCGCGCACGATTGTTCGGATGGTGGATTGTTTGTAACGCTAATGGAAAGTGCTTTTCAACACAATTTAGGCTTTGATATTTCAAGCGATAAAAACATTAGAAAAGATGCCTTTTTGTTTGGCGAAGGACAAGGACGTGTAGTAGTTACCGTTAAAAAAGATAATGAAATTGCTTTGGTTGACGAACTAAAAAAACTAAATGTAAAGTTCAGTAAACTTGGTTTTATAAAAGATAGTGAAGTTAAAATTGATGGGCAACCTTATGGTTCTATCAGTGAGTTTAAAAACTTATACGATACTTCTATAGAAAAAATATTGGGTGCTTAATGTTTTGACTTTTTATATCCTAATTTAAAACCACACGTTACGTTAAAATATGTTCTTCCCTTGGTTTCAGTATAAGGATATGTTTTTTGCGGGTAATTAGGATTACCGACAAACTGGGAGCTTTCTGATCCAGAGTAAACGTAGGAGTGCGAAACAAAATAAGTTAGAGATGCATTCCAAAAGAAATTCGCATCAAAATGCTTACGATTAACACGCTGATAACTAAATTCTAAACCCGCTCCAAAACCATTCATAACGGTAGATCTGTTTTCCTTTAAATAATACGAATCAGCTTTACCATAATAAAATTCGGAATTATCGCTATCAATAGATTTTATACCATGCCACCAATGTTTATAAGACAGCATTAACCCAATTTTTGTTGCTTTGTGCGTAGGAAAATATAAAATCAACGAATTATTAATTCCTTGGAAATAAAAATTATCATAATAAAAAAATACGGGGAAAATTTGTTGCTGATTAATGTTTGTGGCATACGTGTAACTTGGCCTGTATTCTAAAGACATCTTTTTAAAATCATATCGTACATAAAGTGCCGAACTTCTGGTTAACAATTGATATGGTATTATGCCAATGTGCCAAGAGTTAATAGTATCTGATTTTCTATCATTTGATTTTTTATTAATGGTGCTTTGTTCCGCAATTATTTCTTCAATCCTATCTTTTTTTAGTGGCTCTACCTTTTTTAAATAATTAGTGTAACTGGCTTTTTTTATATCACGTCTATATATAAAAATAATTGGTTTTCCGTTAACATCGCAATTAACAAACGTAACAGTCTTCCCGCTTATCCCCTTTATTACACCTGTAAAAACAGTACCATCATTAAGTATTATGGTATCGCAACCCTGTGTTTTTTCTAATTGAAATAAATAATTGGTGTAATTAGTTCTTTTCACATACTCTCGATTTACAACCATATTTGGTTTTCCTTTAACATCACAGTTAGTAAACTTAATAATCCTTCTGCCTATTACTTTTATTACACCTGTATAAATAGTACCATCATAAAGTATTATAGTATCGCAACTTTGGGCTTTTGTCAATTGAAAAAACAAACAACAAATTAGTATAAAAAATATTTTCTTCATTAATTAAAAGATTAATCGAGCTTGGTAAAAACGCTGTTGTTACTTTTAAATTCCGGGACTAAATTTTTCATTGCAGCAACAATATCTATGTTGTTTTGTGTATTGAACAAACTAATTAAAGTTTCTATTTTTTGAGAAATTTCTTCAAAATTATATTGCTTAACTTTTCCTATTAATATTTGCGGATGATGTGTTGGCATGGTGTTTTCAGCCGAAGCAAGTAACTCTTCGTACAACTTTTCTCCGGGGCGCAAACCTGTGTAAATAATTTTAATATCGCGTTCTTCAACTAAGCCGGAAAGTTGAATCATCTTTTTGGCTAAGTCGACAATTTTAATTTGCTTGCCCATATCAAATACAAAAATTTCTCCCCCAACACCCATGCAACCTGCCTCTAAAACTAAAGAGCAAGCCTCGGCAATAGTCATAAAATAACGTGTAATATCTGGGTGCGTAACGGTTATTGGTCCGCCTTGCTCTATTTGTTTTCTAAATCTTGGAATAACAGAACCATTAGAACCTAACACATTTCCAAAACGAGTTGTAATAAATTTTACGTTAGATTTTTTACCAAGAGATTGGGTATAAATTTCAGCAATGCGTTTGCTTGCACCCATTACGTTTGTTGGGTTTACAGCCTTATCGGTAGAAATTAAAACAAACTTTTCTACATTAAATTCAACCGCTAAATCGGCGGTAATTTTTGTTCCTAATACATTCGTTAAAATAGATTCTGATGGATTATTTTCCATCATAGGCACGTGTTTATAAGCCGCAGCATGATAAACCAATTGTGGTTTAAAAGTATTAAAGACATTACGCATTCTATCGGGGTTACGCACATCGCCCATCACGACTTCAAACTTTTGCGCAGTATATTTTTCTGAAAGCTCTAAGTTTACTTCGTGCAACGGACTCTCAGCATTATCTAATAAAATAACTTTGGTAGGATTGAAACGCAATATTTGTCGCACTAACTCACTACCAATAGAACCGGCTGCACCCGTAACTAAAATGGTTTTGTTTTGAAGTTGTTGATTGATAAGAGACACATCTAACTTAATAGCATTGCGTTCTAAAAGTTGTTCAATTTGTATGGTTTTAAGCTGGTTTAAACTCAATTCGCCATTAATCCATTTACTAACGGGTGGCACGCTTAATACTTTTATGTTTTGTTGAAGACAAGCATCTACAATTTCGTTTTTACGTTCGGTAGAAATATTTAAAATGGAAATGATGACGGTTTCTATTTCTTTTTCTAAAATTAATTCGGCTAATTTATCAGGCGGATAAATAAAAACACCTTCTAAACTGCGACCTTTCTTTTTAATATCATCATCTACAAAACCAATTACTTTGTATTTAATATCAGCATCTCGTTCAAGCGTTCTTTTGGTAATTATACCCGATTCTCCTGCTCCGTAAATAAGTACGTTGGTTTTTTTTCTGTCCGGATTTTTACGTTCAAAGTAAATGGCTTTCACGGCCAAGCGAGATGCAATCATAACAAACATAGTGCAAAGCGCATCTATTATAATAACCGATTGCGGTATATAATAAACGCCCACAATTAAACGCGTGGTGAAATTTATTAAGAATAATAAACCGCTGCCAGCAAGTACCACAAACAAAATGCGCATACTATCTTTAGAGCCTGTGTAACGCACTACGCCCTTATAGGTTTTAGAAAACAAAAAACTAAAAAAGCGAATGCCTAAAACCAGCGCATAATCTATGGGCATGTTTTTTAAATCTTGCGGAGGAATGGATGCAAAATTAAATCGTAAAAAAAATGCCAATGTAAGTGAAAATGCACAAACAATAATATCTATAATTAATATAGACCAGCGAGGTAAATTATTTTTCCAAAAAAAGTCTAAAAGTCTGTACATACAATCGCCTAAAATTAACAGTTAATTGGCAAACATAAAATTAATTTTAGTGTATATTTGGGTTCTCGTTAAAAAATGAAAAAACAATTTTTTATACTGTTATTTTTATGTGTAAGCATCTCTATGTTTTCGCAATATAAACGCATGAAAAAAAACAGGACTGATTATAAAGATAGCTGTCATCATTTTTTTATTGTAGGTGTTGATCTTGAAGGTGATTTACCTTACGGAGATATGTCGGCAAGATTTGGCGGCAATTTTAGTGCAGGTATGCCTATACTTTATAAAACAAGTAAAAATTTAATTATTGGTGTTGAAGGGAATTATTTTTTTAGTAATAATGTTAGAGAAAATTCTTTAGATAATATGTACAACAACAGCGATCCGCCAACTATTACAGATGGTAACGGAAACCCAGCCAGCGTTAGGGTTAATGAGAGAGGTTTTTCATTGTATGCCGTTGTTGGAGGAGTAATAAATAAATTAGGTAAAAATAAAAACAGTGGCTTGTTGCTATACGGCGGCTTTGGCTATATGCAAAGCCAAATACACATTGCCGATATTGGACGAAGTTTACCCCAGGTTTTTGGCGATTTAAAAAAAGGGTATGATAGGTTAACCGGTGGTTTTGCTGCCGAACAATTTATTGGTTATATGTATTTAGCAAGGAACAGACTGATTAACTGCTACGGCGGATTTACCTTTCAAGAAGGGTTTACCACCGGTTTGCGCGGCTATCAATATGATACAATGACTTCTGATAATAAAAAACGTAAGGATATTTTAATAGGCATACGCATTGGTTGGATGCTGCCTCTTTACAAAAAAGCACCTAAAGAGTTTTACTACAACTAAAATATGTTGTTCTATAATTTTACCCTTTTTATCTATTGGTGCGCCGTACACATTGCTTCATTATTTAATGAAAAAGCAAAACTTTGGGTTGCCGGTAGAAAAAATAGTTTTCCAACTATTAAAAAAACACTCATAGAAAAAGATATTTCAGGAAACATTATTTGGTTTCATTGCGCATCTTTAGGTGAGTTTGAACAAGGCAGACCAGTTATAGAATCCATTAAAAAAACAAATTCACAACAAAAAATTGTACTTACTTTTTTTTCTCCTTCGGGATATGAAATAAGAAAAAATTATGAATTTGCCGATGCTGTTTTTTATTTGCCACTCGATTTTAAAAGCAATGCAAAAAAATTTATTCATTTAATAAAACCAACTACTGCAATTTTTGTTAAGTACGAGTTTTGGCTCAATTATTTAAATCAATTAAAAAAACAAAACATTCCAACTTACTTAATTAGCGCAACTTTCAGACCCGATCAACATTTTTTTAAATGGTATGGCGGCATATTTTTTAAAGTATTAAAATCGTACAAAAAAATATTTTTACAAGACGAAAATTCGTTTCAATTATTAAAACAACACGGATTAACTAACATCGAAATTGCTGGGGACACTCGTTTTGACAGAGTTATAGAAATACAAAAAAACTTTGAAGAAATTAAGCAAATTAAAGACTTTAAAGCAAATCATAAACTTATTATTGCCGGAAGCACCTGGGCAAAAGATGACGAACTAATTCTTGATACTTTTTCACAATTAAAAAACAAAAACTGTAAGCTCTTGCTTGTGCCACACGAAGTAGATAAAAAATCTATTTCTGAAACTATTTTAAAAATAAAGCAACATAAATTAAACTATTCACTTTATACCGAACCTATAAACAATAATGCGGATGTTTTAGTTTTAAATACCATTGGCTTGCTTTCTAAAATTTACTTTTATGCCGATGTAGCTTATATTGGCGGTAGTTTTAATGGCGGGCTGCATAATTGCTTAGAAGCAGCCGTATATGGCGTGCCTGTTGCTTTTTATGGTAAAGAATACTTAAATTATAACGAGGCAGTAGGCTTGGTAAAAATTGGCGCAGCAATAAGCGCGCGCAATAGCCATGAACTATTAAAAGCATTTACTTTATTTTTGGAAGATGAAAAATTGCATAAAGAAATTGAAAACAAACTTCAAGTCTTTTTTAATGAAAATTCAAATTCTACCGATAAAATATTAAAATCTATACCGCTTTAAAATAAAGAGTGAGATAAATCACCTTAATTTATAGCGCACGTAATACAGGTATATAACTTTTAGCTTATAAAATTCTTAGCGCTAAAAAGTAATAATTATTTGCAGCAGCAATTACTTCGTACTTTATATAAAATGAATTGACAAAATCTGTAAACGCCCTAAACTCATGCGTTGGTATATTAAACTCATCAAAAATTAAAATATCGCCTTTTTTCAAATAAGGATAAAACATAGTAAGCACAAATAACGTAGCCGAATATATATCAGCATCTAAATGTATTACATTGGGGTTTTTATTGTCAAAATCTTTAAAAAAAGGTAGTAATGTATCCTGAAACAGCCCCGCATAATAAGAAGCTCTGACATCACTAGTATCTGGTATTTTACCTCCGTTAGACATATCTCCCTGACTAAATAAATTCCAACTTTCTGGTAAGCCGGTAAACGTGTCAAAACCATAAAATTTCGAACCTACATTTTTATTTTGCTCCAACCACCATTTAAAACTTGTTCCTGTAGCTACACCAAATTCAAAGAAATTAACGGCATTGTTGCAATCTTCTTTATCAATAAGATATTTATATAAATCAAGTCTTGAATCATAACTCCACTTAAGATTAAGAAAATCATTAAACTTTAAGTTTTTATTTTGTGCTCTAAACTTAGAAAGCTTAGCCATATAGGCAAGATTAAGCAGAAAACTAAAAAACGGAAGAAAAATAATATCTAACCTAAACCACATAAAAAAGGCTTTGGTTTTTCTTATAAAAAATAAAATAGTTTGCTTACCCATATATTTTGCTTATTTTTAGTGCAAATATAAACTTATGTTTAATTTAAAATAACTTTTATGAAAAAAACATTACTATTTGGATTGATAGCCCCGCTTACAATTATAGCTCAAACACAAACATTAACTCTTCGCCCTAATGCAACTGCTGGTAAAGATGCTTTTGTTACTACGCTATCCCCCTTAACTAATTACGGAAATTATATTGAGAATGATGCTATAGATTGGACTAACGGAGGAACTCCTTTTACTTCTAGAAGTTTTATTTATTTTGATTTATCTGCATTACCTGCTGGAGCAACAATTGTTTCTGCAAATCTTAATTTATATGGGCTTACTTCTAGTAGTAATTCACAATTAAGCACAGGCAGTAATTCTTGTCATTTACAAAACATAACCGCTTCTTGGACAGAAAGTGGAGTTACTTGGAATAATCAGCCTACCACTACTAATACAAATGAAGTAACACTAGCTCAAAGCACATCTACTTCTCAAAACTATTTAAATATAAATGTTTTGAATCTTGTAAATGATCAAATTACTAATTCTTACTACGGGTTTATGCTAAAGTTGCTAAACGAAAACACATACAATAGTATGGTATTTGGTTCTTCAGACAATACTGATTCTACAAAATGGCCTTTGCTGCAAATACAATATAATGCTCCGTCATCTGATTCTACTTGTGTTGTATTTCAACCAGATACTGCTGGTAAAGATGCGTATATTACTTCTCTTAGCTCTTCAGCTAATTATGGTACTTATATTGAGAATGATGCTATTTCTTGGACTAATGGAGGAACAGCTTTTAATTCTAGAAGTTTAATTCAGTTTAATTTATCTTCTATTCCAACAACAGCGGTAGTTACAAGCGCTGTTCTTTCTCTATATGGAGATACAAGCACATCAAACACACAGGGTTCTACAGGTTCTAATGCAGCCTATTTAAATATGATTACTTCTTCTTGGCAAGAAAATACCGTTACTTGGAACAATCAACCTACTACAACCACAACCAATCAGGTTATTGTACCTCAAAGTACATCAACTTCGCAAAACTATCCATCTATAAATATTGCAAATTTTGTGCAAAGTTGGGTTACTACCCCTTCTGCAAACAATGGGATGATGTTAGATCTACAAACTGAAGCTACATATAGATCTTTAGTTTTATGCTCAAGCGATTACCCTCATGCAGGTCAACATCCAAAACTTGAAGTATGTTATACAACACAAGCTACATCTATAAAAAACAATTCATTGCCATTAAATGACATTACAATTTACCCTAATCCTGTAAATAACAACTTAACCATTTCTTTAGGCTCATCATTAAAAGCTGATAATATTGAAGTAAATATGATAAATGTTTTAGGACAAACTTTTGATCAAAGTGCAACAAAATTCGATAATTTGATACAGATTAACACAGAGAGCCTAGCTAAAGGTAGTTATGTTATTCTTATTAAAAATAATATAACGGGTAATGTTGTATATAAACACATAATTAAAGAATAGAGTTACCGAACAAAGCCTCTGCCTCTTAGAAATTTATTTGTAAGAAAAAATTAACCCCTATTGAAGGAAGCTATATAAATAGGTTAATATAGAAAACTATATATGTATGCCAGTTTTTTATGTCTTCATACCAATATGGATTTTTTACGCTAAAAAATCCAAGTTGATAGTGTGTTACTTTATTAATTTGTAATCCAAACACAAGCAAAATCAGCTTAATGAAAAAGCCAGAAAGAGTAACAGCTCATTGTTTATTTGTTACAACCGTCGAGCTGAGTTGGCGCAAAGCTTTTTAATAATTTAATATTTCTGTTGCGTGGCTCCTTTACTAATCGAATTAAAAAACTAATAAGTGTCCACTAATAAACAATCCAAATTTTGTAGAAAGATGAAAAACAACTAATCTTTATCTACTGATTTAAAAGCTGATTTATTTTATACCAGATAAAAAAGAACACACTAATTATCCATTTTATAAATAACTATGGTTTAATAGATTTAACGGCGTTTTTTTTATCGGCAACTAACTGCTCTGCTTCGGTTGCATTAATATGTTCCGAGTCTTTTGTAGGCTCTATTCTTCCACCATGATAAAAAGTATATTGCTTGGTAAATTCTGCACCAAAAAACACTATCATGCAAGAGTACGAAACCCAAAGCATCACTAAAATAATTGAACCCGCAGCACCATACGCAGATGCCGGGTGTGCTTTGCCAAAGTAAATACCTAAGGCAAACTTGCCAATAATAAAAAGCAAACCCGTTACAATAGCTCCTATCCAAACGTTACGCCACTTTATTTTAGCATCGGGTAAAATTTTAAACATTAAGGCAAACAAAACAGTTATTATGCCGAATGATACTACAATATCCATCAAATGAAATAAAACCAATACTAAATCCGGTAAATGATTTTTTATCCAGCCGCTTACCGCAGATAAAACGGTGGTAAGAATTAAAGACACCAATAATAAAAACCCAATAGATATAATTAACCCGAATGAAAACAAGCGGTCTTTAATTGCTTTAAGCCACATTTTTTTTGCGGTTACTTTCACTTCCCATATTTGATTTAAAGAAACTTGCAATTCTTTAAATACGCCCGTACAACCAATCAAGAGAGTTCCTATACTTATAATGGTTGCTAACGTTGTTTTTTTATGCCTACTTGCTTTGGCTATCATATCCTGAATTTGAACGGAACTATCTTTTCCTAGTACAGAACTAATTTGGTTCGATACTTGTCCGCTTACAGCTTCTTGACCAAAAAATACCCCTGCGCAGGCAATTATTATAACTAATAAGGCGGGCATAGAAAAAATGGCATAATAGGCAACTACCGCGCTTTGGCGAAATGGATCTGCTTTACTCCACGCTACAGCTGTTTTTTTTGTAATAACACCTAAATCTGTAAGAAAACTTTTAATTTGTTTCATATATGAGTTAGTAATTTTTTAAATCTGGTTATTACCAGTTTTTAATAAATTGGTTAAAATTTTGTGCCAACCTTACAATGCTATAATTTCTGAAGTTAATAAGGACTATAGTGTTTAAAAGCTGAAAACAAAACCTAAAGCATTTTCAATAATCGTAAAACTCACTTTTAGAAGAAACCGCAAAATGTTTATTTAATCAATTAGTTTTATAAAATTTCTTCCGCTTAAACCAAACACAAATAACACCTTCATATTAATTCCACTTCTGGCGTTCCGGCGGTTACGCCGTCGGGCTGGGTTGGCGCAAAGCTTTTTCGGGTACAAAAAAGGCTTTCAGCCACCATCCCTAACGCAAATACATTAAACAGGTCGGCAACATTCATCTGCCAACCTTCCTTCCACGTGGGGAGTG
>JBDTJJ010000269.1:0-2672 GCA_039935895.1 Bacteroidia bacterium
GTGGTATTAAATGTTTGTAACCGTTTGGCGTAATTTGATATTCTTGCTCGTATGTTGTGCTAGATTTTACATAGGTGGCATTAACCATTAAATCAAGTTTTTTGGTAATGCTTTTTTTGCCTTCTATTTCAAAACCTAAAACATACGATTTGTTAACGTTTTGCCAGGTGTAAGCGCCATTTTCATTAATCAATTCAATATGGTTTTTAAAATCTTTGTAAAAAACACTTCCTGAGATATAATCTTTGTTTTTAAAATAAGATTCTAATCGTAAATCGTAATTTTTAATGGAAACTTGTTTAAGGTCTGAATTACCATAAATAGAACTTCTTAGGTTGTAATCAAATGTAGGTACATCAGAAAGTTCTCTAATACTTGGGCGAGCTACTGTTTCACTAAAGTTAGCGCGCAAATTAACGGGTGCATCCTCGTTTTTATTTAATTTGTAAATTAAATTAACACTTGGCAAAAGATTCAGGTTATTTAACTTACCCGGGTTAAGTAATGGATATGCATTAGAAAACACCCTTCTTGGATCGTTAGCGGCGTAATGTAACGAGTCGAATTTAGAAGCATCGGTAAAAATAGAAGACTGTTCAACCCTTACTCCGCCCGAAAATCGCAGCGGCTTAATAATAGTAAAATCTGTCATAACATAGCCAGCTACTATGCTGCTTTTTCCAAACGTATGGTTAACCGGCGAGTTGTCTTCTTGATAATACATATTGATGGTATTATTTGAAATAGCAAAATTGTTTAAAGAAAAATATTGATTTATGTCATCGCTTGTTAAGGGAGCAACACCAGTACCTATTTTGGCAATGTAATAGTCGTATAAATCACTTGTTTTATAATTATATTGATAAGATCCTCCAAATTTTAATTTACGCGGACCAACATCTGATTTTAAAATAGGTAACTCGGCCGATAATCTCGAATCAAATAAATTATCTGTATAATAACGGTAATACCTATGCATACCATCGCCTATGGCCGGATCAATTTGGTAAGTAGTGTTATCAGCACTTTTCCAATAGGTTATGTTTTTAAAATCGGGTGTGCTGCTTTTCCCACCGGTATACGAAGCGTTTAACTCAATTTTTAGTTGTGGCTTTGGTATGTAATGTTCCGATTTTAATTGATAAACTAACTGTTTACGTTGATCATAAAATTGTGATTTTGTAACCACATTTTGCGCAGGATCTCTCACATCAACCGAATTACGCGCATTATTTACTCCTGTAAAGTTGGGCATAAACATAAGTGTTATGCTATGATTGTTACTGTATTTATAAGAAATGTTTGCCAAAGCGTTCCATGCATTTGTTTCTTGCGTTGCTTGTTGATTAAAAGCAGATTCTAACGAGCCGTTAGAGCGTGGTCTGTTTGCAGTAGAATTGGGATCGTACTGAGTACCGCTGTTGTACCTAAAGCCAAGTAAAAACCCTAAAGGTTTACCAAATAAATTAACTTGATTACCAATACTAAAACTTTGCATAAAATTTGGAAGTGCCTGGCGTGTGGTCGTGTTCCAATTATCTTTAAATGATTGACCAAGTTTAGCTGAGCTTGCATTTAAGCTATTAAAAGCTTCATTTCTATATGGTCCGTTATTAAATGCAGCAGTAGCTTTAGCAATAGCAGCTTGATCACCTAATTGTGAGTTTTGCAAAAGACCTAATTGAACTAAGCCTAAATCAAAATAGGTAGCCGCTGATCCATTTTGCTGGTTCCATTGCGATGGACTGCCATTAACGCCAATAGAATTGTAATAAGGGCCTAAGCCTAAAGCAACCAAGGTTTGATAATCGGTAGGAGTAAGGTTGGCCGAGGGAGGATTACCATTTTTATCTTGCGGGTGATTTCTAAATCCATTATCAAAACCTAACCAATCGGTAGAGCTATGCTCTGTACTAACTACATCTTTAAAAGTTGTTTGCGCGTTATAACCGATAGAGCTTTGAACATCAACGGTTAGTTTGTCGGGATAGTCTTTAGTTTCTATTGAAATGTAGGCTCCAGCCCAATTTCCGGGTAAATCTGGACTAGCTGTTTTTGTAATTACAATATTATCTACCAAGCTTGCCGGAAATAAATCTAAACGTATATTGTTTGAATATGGATCTAAGGTTGGTATTCTGCTGCCATTAAGTGTTGTTACTATATATCTATCTCCAATACCACGCACAGTAATAAAACCCGCGCTGGAAGAAGCTGAAACCCCAGATACACGCGCAACGGCATTAACTACGTTTACATCTCCGGTTTTTTTCATGGTTTCTTGAGAAATGTAATCCATCGTTGTAGATGATTTCATTTTAATGTTTTCCATGTAGTAATTATTTTTTTTATTGACTTTTGAAACCACCACAACTTCATCTAAAGCTGTTGATGATACCAACACAAAATCTTTAATAATAACTTCGCCTTTTACCGGATGAACAATAATTTCTTGCGTTTTATAACTAACATAAGAAACAACAATAGTTTGTGCAGTTGTATCAGAAATTTTTACAGAATAGTTTCCATCTAAATCTGCCATTACACCCGATGTAGGTTTAGATTTTATTACTACGGTAGCTCCAATAAGTGCTTCGCCTGTGTTATCCGTAATTTTGCCTCGAATTGTACCTTGTGCGAAGCTGCCAAAAAAAGAAAATAAAGCAATAATG
>JBDTJJ010000270.1:0-7071 GCA_039935895.1 Bacteroidia bacterium
CCGCAATTAGGACAATTATTATTATCGTATAAATTTTTACCGGCTTTGGCATCGTTACGTTTTATAAACGTCCAATATTCCATAGCACTTTCGCCTCTAAACTTTTGGTTGAAAGATGGATATTTATCACTTAAAAATTCGTCATCCATGGTAAAACCAATAGCTACATCAGCTGTGTGGTAATGCCCGTCAAGCACTGTGTTGGCCAATTTAATTCCATCAACACGTATGTTAGTCAGCTTATTGGTTTGCTGCAATTTGTTCATCATTTCAAACTGGGCGTTAAAGCGTTGATAAACGCCATCAGAAACCCAATTACGCACGCCTTTTAAATCTTTTTTTTGCCAAGCATCTTGTATACTTAAAAAAGAGTTTTGAATTTTTTGTTTATCTAAACCTTCGGGCAAAGGTTGATTAGGAATACTTTCAATTCCTTCATCTCCCCCATCGGTCTTGCCACCAAGCTTGCCACTTTTTTTGAGATATAAATAAATAACTACTCCTATAATTATTATAACAATAGTACCTGTGTTTAAAGAACCACCACCGCCTGAACCGCCACCACTATAAAAACCACCACCACCGCTGTATCCACCACCGCCGTCACTACTATGTCCGCCGCCACCGCCGCCACCCGCACGAGCAAAAACAGTTTGAGATGCTAAAAATAAAATGGCACTTAATGTTAACGGTGCATTATTTAATGAGGTAAGTAGTTTTTTCATTCAAGTAAATTTTAAGCTATAATACAAAAAATTATTTTAGTCTAAATCAAATGTTTCCAACACCTAAAATGCGTAAATTAGCCGCTCACACAATTTCTCTACAACATGATGATAGAAGCAAAACCATACATCGCAAAACATAAAATACGTATTGTTACCGCAGCTGCTCTTTTTGATGGGCACGATGCTGCCATTAATATCATGCGTCGTATTATGCAGGGTAGCGGCACCGAGGTTATACACCTAGGGCATGATCGTAGTGTTATTGATGTTGTAAACTGTGCCATACAAGAAGATGCCAACTCTATTGCTATTACTTCTTACCAAGGCGGACACGTGGAGTATTTTAAATACATGTACGATTTACTAAAAGAACGCGGTTGCGAGCACATTAAAATATTTGGCGGCGGTGGCGGCGTTATTCTTCCAACTGAAATTGAAGAGTTACATAATTACGGCATTACTAGAATTTATAGTCCAGATGATGGGCGCTCTATGGGTTTGCAAGGCATGATAAACGATTTGCTTCAGCAATCTGATTACGACCCAAGCATTCACATAAATAAAGCTATTGATCATTTAAAAGAAAAAGATCATAAATCTATTGCACGCTTAATTTCTGCTGCCGAAAATCATGGCGAAGAAAACGCAGCGATGCTTAAACAAATTGCAGAGCAAGCCAGTAAATCTAAAACGCCCGTACTCGGTATTACAGGCACGGGTGGCGCAGGTAAATCATCTTTGGTTGATGAATTGGTGCGTCGTTTCTTAATTGATTTCCCAACTAAAACATTAGGCATTATTTCCGTTGACCCAAGTAAACGTAAAACAGGTGGTGCGCTTCTGGGAGATCGTATTCGTATGAATGCCATTCGTAACGACCGTGTTTTTATGCGTAGTATGGCAACGCGTCAAAGCAATTTGGCTTTATCTAAATATGTAAAAGATGCCGTTGATATTTTAAAGGCTGCCAACTTTGATTTAGTTATTTTAGAAACTGCCGGTATCGGACAAAGTGATACCGAAATTACCGAACACAGCAACATGTGTTTATATGTAATGACGCCCGAATACGGTGCTGCTACGCAATTAGAAAAAATTGACATGATTGAATTTGCCGATGTTATTGCATTAAACAAATTCGATAAACGTGGTGCACTTGATGCGCTGCGCGATGTAAAAAAACAATACAAACGCAACCACAATTTGTGGGAAGCTACCGACGAATCTCTTCCTGTTTATGGAACGATTGCCTCTCAGTTTAACGATCCGGGTATGAACCGTTTGTACAAAGCCGTGATGGATAAAATGGTAGAGAAAACCGGTGCTGATTTAAAATCTAATTTCAACATCACTAATGAGATGAGCGAAAAGATTTATATCATTCCACCTGCACGTACCCGTTACCTGAGTGAAATTGCCGAAAACAACCGTGCCTATGATAAACGTGCTAATCAACAAGCTGATGTGGCTGAAAAATTATATGGCATCCGCAAAACAATTGATACATTAAAAGATAGCAAGTCTGCCGATAGAGATCGTTTAATTAAATCGTTAGAAGAAGAGTACGAAGTTATTGCGCTTGATTTAGACGGACACAATAAAAAATTATTAGACACTTGGGAAGATCGCAAAAAACAATACACTAACGAGTATTATGTTTTTAAAGTGCGCGATAAAGAAATTAAAATTAAAACACATTACGAAAGTTTATCGCACACACAAATATCTAAAATTGCTGTGCCTCAGTTTCGTTCATGGGGCGATGTATTGAAATGGAATTTATCAGAAAACTTTCCCGGAGAGTTTCCTTACGCTGCCGGTATCTATCCTTTTAAAAGAGAAGGCGAAGACCCTGCACGTATGTTTGCCGGCGAAGGCGGACCGGAAAGAACCAACAAACGTTTTCACTACGTTAGTAAAGGTTTGCCTGCGGCACGTTTAAGTACGGCGTTTGATAGCGTTACGTTATACGGACAAGACCCTGATTACCGCCCAGATATTTATGGTAAAGTAGGTAACAGTGGTGTTAGTGTTTGTTGTTTAGATGATGCAAAAAAATTATACTCTGGTTTTAATTTAGCAGATCCTAAGACTTCTGTGTCCATGACCATCAACGGTCCTGCGGCAATCATCGCAGCCTTTTTTATGAATGCAGCTATCGATCAGCAATGCGAAATTTATATTAAGAAGAACGGTTTAGAAAAAGAAACTGAAAAGAAAATTGCCGACATCTATAAAGCAAAAGGCATTGAACGTCCTAAATACCAAGGCGCTTTACCCGAAGGAAACGACGGTTTAGGTTTAATGTTATTAGGTGTTACAGGCGATATGATTTTGCCTGCCGATGTATATCAAAAAATTAAAGTCGAAACCTTAGCACAAGTTAGAGGAACAGTGCAGGCAGATATTTTAAAAGAAGACCAGGCGCAGAACACTTGCATTTTCAGTACCGAATTTTCGTTGCGCGTTATGGGCGATGTGCAACAATATTTTATCGATAACAAAGTGCGTAACTTTTATTCGGTATCTATTTCCGGTTATCACATTGCCGAAGCAGGCGCCAATCCTATCTCGCAGCTTGCTTTCACATTAAGTAATGGTTTTACTTTTGTAGAATATTATTTAAGCCGTGGTATGAACATCGATGATTTTGCACCCAACTTATCTTTCTTCTTTAGCAACGGTATCGATCCTGAGTATAGTGTAATTGGTCGTGTGGCACGTAAAATATGGTCTAAAGCCATGAAATATAAATACGGCGGAAACGAACGCTCTCAAATGTTGAAGTATCACATACAAACAAGCGGAAGAAGTTTACACGCGCAAGAAATTGACTTTAACGATATACGCACAACCCTGCAAGCGCTGTATGCTATTTACGACAACTGCAACTCGCTTCACACCAATGCCTACGATGAAGCGATTACTACACCAACCGAAGAATCGGTGCGACGTGCCATGGCTATTCAATTAATTATTAATAAAGAATTAGGACTTGCTAAAAACGAAAACCCCTTACAAGGTTCATTCATTATAGAAGAGCTTACCGATTTAGTGGAAGCTGCCGTCCTTGCCGAGTTCGACCGCATTAGCGAACGTGGCGGTGTATTAGGCGCTATGGAAACCATGTACCAACGTGGTAAAATACAAGAAGAAAGTTTGTATTACGAAACCCTTAAACACACCGGCGAATATCCTATTGTGGGTGTAAACACATTCTTGTCAAGCAAAGGCTCGCCAACTATTATACCTAAAGAAGTTATACGCAGCACCGAAGAAGAAAAAGAATGCCAGATACAAACCGTACAAACACTTTCTAAATCAAGTGGCGAAAAAGGCAAGCAAATGCTTAGCGATATACAACACGTAGCGGTGCAAAACGGCAACCTGTTTAACTCCTTAATGGAAACCGTTAAGTATTGCAGCCTTGGGCAAATTACCCACGCCCTGTTTGAAGTTGGCGGACAGTATAGGAGGAATATGTAGGTGCTAATTTAAAATGAAGAATTAAAAATTATAAGATAATTTTCTATCTTAGAATAAAAGTAAGTAATATGAATAGCACATTAATCACAGAAGATATATTAATAAAAAACGGATTTCAAAAAAGAATAATAAATGGATATAACCATTTTTATTTTGGAAAAAAAGAAGAGTCTATCAATATATATAAAGATAACGGAGGCAAATTTTATTATTCTAACATCGGTATAAATTCAGAAGTTAAATTTATTTCAGATATCAACGAGTATTATAGAAAGAGAACTGGAGAGGACATTAAACCTTAATATGAACTTACGTAATTTATTATTTATACTCATCACTCATTTCGTCTAATTCTTCTTGAAGTTTTTTCATTTTTTGATCATGCTTTTCCATTACTTTAAGTTGAAAAGATGGGTCTTTACTTAAGGCATTCATCTTTTTTCTATTCTCTTTCAATTGCCAGTTAGCAATCATAATGATTACAACTAATATAAATAATCCTAAAATAAAATCGAATAACATAAGTAGTTTAAAAGCTAGACTAAAGTAAGCAATTTTTCAATTAAATAGAATATCCTTTCAAAGCAGCGCGCAAGCCCGAAAGTCCGCGGAGCAGTTTAGCCTGTGCGTTGTAGATCGGAACTTTCTTGATTTTTTGGTTCTTTTTCATCAAGAAAAAAGAACGTAAGAAACATTTTACACCTTCGTTTCTTTTTCTGCAAAAAGAAAGAAGCAAAGAAAAGGCACCACGAAAGCCAACCTAAAGCTTTTCCTTTCGCACAAAAAGGCTACGCTGCTCGGCCAGGAAAACTTTCGGTTCGCTCCTTTCGTGGACACCTGCCCGCTGACATATTTTACAATTTCTTAAACGATAAATTTTTCACTCTTGCAATGATTTATCATCTTAAAAATTAAAAGAAGATTTTATTTGGAACAACGCGCAAGTCTGAATACCGCGGAGCAGTTTAGCCTGTGCGTTGTAGATCGGAACTTTCTTGAGTTTTTCTTTCTTTTTGGTCAAGCAAAAAGAAAATAAATAACATTTTCCGTTTTAAGAAGTCTTGAACTTTTGTTTCTTTTGCTTCAAGGCAAAAGAAAGTATTAAAACTGATTATTATCAGTAAATGCAAATTTTTACAAGTCGCTAAAATAAACAACTACTTTTACAGCCTAAAAACTATTGATATGTCAGAATTCCCACCTTGTCCAAAATGCAAATGCGAGTACACCTACTCTAACGGCATGCTAATGGTTTGCCCAGAGTGTTTCCATGAGTGGAGCCCAGCAGAAGAAAAGACCGAAGCAACTACTGAGGCAAGCACTATAATTAAAGATGCCAACGGCAACGAGTTACAAGATGGCGATAGCGTAGTAGTCATTAAAGATTTGCCTGTTAAGGGTTCGTCTAAACCGGTAAAGGCCGGCACCAAGGTTAAGAACATTAAACTTACCGATGGCGACCATAACATTGATTGCAAAATTGATGGCTTTGGGTCTATGGCACTTAAATCTGAATATGTAAGAAAGGCTTAGTGTCTTTTTATAATTTTCTTTCTAAGGTGCAGGCGTTAGAACTCCCACACTTTACTTTAAATAAAATTCATTTAAACCGCCACAGCAGCTTTAATGTGTGGGTGCGGGTCATAACCTTCTAAAGTAAAATCTTCAAATTTAAAATCGAAGATGTTTTTTACTGCAGGATTTATTTTCATTACAGGTAGTTTTCTAAACTCTCTGGTTAATTGTAAATTAGCCTGCTCTATATGATTAGAATATAAGTGCGCATCGCCCAAGGTATGTATAAAATCTCCAAGCTGTAAATCACAAGCCTGTGCCACCATCATGGTAAGTAAAGCGTAGGATGCAATATTAAAAGGTACGCCTAAAAATATATCTGCACTACGTTGGTATAACTGACAGCTTAACTTTCCATCAGCTACATAAAACTGAAAGAACGCGTGACAGGGAGGTAATTTCATTTTATCAATATCAGCCACGTTCCAGGCACTAACTATTAGTCTGCGTGAATCTGGATTTTTTTTGATCATTTCAATAACCTGCGTAATCTGATCGATATGCTTGCCATCGGGTGTTGGCCAATTGCGCCATTGAGAGCCATACACAGGCCCAAGATTACCTTGGGCATCTGCCCAATCATCCCAAATACTTACGCCGTTATCTTTTAAGTATTTAATGTTTGTATCTCCTTTTAAAAACCAAAGCAGCTCGTGTATGATAGATTTTGTATGAAGCTTTTTAGTGGTAAGCAACGGAAAACCATCTTGCAAATTAAAACGCATTTGATACCCAAACACACTTACCGTACCCGTGCCTGTTCTATCGGTTTTTGTTGCGCCCTGTTCAAGCACATGCTTCATTAAATCGTGGTATTGTTTCATATTGCGGTGTTGTTGTTTTTAATTGTAATATGGTATATCAATGTTTTTTGTATGATAAGTAACATTGGTATTTCATATGGCTAAATTAAAAAACCAATTGCTTAGTTTGAGTTAAAGATGCCAACACTTTTTTAACGACTGAACCAGCTGGTGCTAAATAACTTTAAAATTACGGTACTCACCTACCCGCCAGCCTGTTTGCTTTTCGATGTACATGAGAAATTTATCTTTTAAAGATAATTTTATTTTAGAGTCGTCAAACGTAAAATGCCAGTTTTGTTTTTGTATGCGTTGTTGCATAACGGATGGATGCTTGCCCTTGTATAAAACTAAACTATCAATTGTATCATAATCAAACTCATCGGCAGTGCTTACCATTTTTTTAACTTCAACATCATCGTGCCACATTTTATGAAAACTCTTTTGTTTTTCTTGCTGTGCCTTTGGTGGCTTAACCC
>JBDTJJ010000271.1:0-3997 GCA_039935895.1 Bacteroidia bacterium
ATAACAGAGGCTACCAATAACCCGGCACGAAAATTACCTAAAAACATAACCAGAATAAATACAACAATAAGTGCTCCTTCAATAAGATTTCTTTCTACGGTTGCTATGGCATTATTAACCATTTTTGTTCGGTCTAAAAAAGGCTCAATAACAACTCCTTCGGGTAATGTTTTTTGAATTAATGAAATTCTATCTTTTACATTTTTAATAACAGCGCTGCTATTTGCACCTTTCAACATCATAACTACTGCTCCGGCCACTTCGCCTTGATCGTTGTAACACATGGCTCCGTAGCGCGTGGCGTAACCAATGGTTACATCTGCTACATCGCGAATAAATAACGGCGTGCCATTTTCTGTAGATTTAATAAATATGTTTTGAATATCTTCTTTTGTTCCAATTAAGCCCTCGCTTCTAATAAACAAAACAACTGGTCCTTTCTCGATGTATGCTCCACCTGTATTTTGATTATTTTTTTCAAGTGCAGAAAATACCTCGTTGATGGTAACATTACTTGATTGTAATTTATTTGGATTAATAGCTATTTCGTACTGTTTAAGTTTTCCGCCAAAACTGCTTACCTCGGCAACGCCTTTTACGCCCAGTAACTGCCTTCTTACAATCCAATCTTGTATAGTTCGTAATTCTGTTTCGTTGTACTTGCTTTCATATCCTTCTTTAGGGCGAAGTACATACTGATAAATTTCACCAAGTCCGGTACTAATAGGCCCTAACTCTGGTACGCCAATACCTTGTGGAATTTGCGACTGGATTTTTTGAAGTCGTTCGCTTACTTGCTGGCGCGCCCAATATATATCAACATCATCGTTAAATACAATGGTAACTAACGAGAGACCAAATCTTGAAAAACTTCTTATCTCTCTAATACCATTAATATTAGTGTTAGCTTGTTCTATGGGGAAAGTAACCAAGCGCTCTATATCTGTAGCGCCAAATGAGGGGGCTATTGTAATTACCTGTACCTGATTATTGGTAATATCAGGCACGGCATCAATAGGCAATTTTGTTGTTTGGTAAATACCATAACCAATTAAGGCCAATGTAAAAAGACCAACGATAAGTTTATTCCTAACGGAAAAACCAATGATTTTTGTAAGCATAATTTTGTTAATTATTGTCTTAATAATAAAGTTAGCACAGAAATACCAAATGGTAATTGCGCTAGAAAACTAATAAACTAAATAATTAACAAGATTTTGGCGGTTGCCAAATAGAAGATAACTGAACGGAAGGTGCTAGATTTTCATTATAGATTAGGTAATCAATATTTTTAGAAAGTGGTAATGGTTTTGAAACGCTGCAACTAAAATTAACAGTAACAAAAATTACGGAGTTAGCCCCCAAACAAGTGTCATGGGTTTTAAATGGTAATTTCATGTCTTTGTCGTAATCGTCATCGTGCACGTTCCCATGTGCGTAGTGCATGTCTAAAAATTGCCAAAGTGAAAGCTCAGCGTTTTTTGATTTGTGCTCAATAAAGTGTTCTATTAAAACAGGCAACTTAACTAACTGATTAAGCTCTGTTAGCGGAATCAAATAGATTGACAAAAAAAATATTGGTATAAACCTTTTCAATAAATCAAATGTACAAATTATTTATGAATAACTTAAAAGTGATCTGATTTTTAACTTAAAAAAATTAGTGTTTTCAGGAAGTAAAATAAAGACACGCAAACTTTCTTAATTTCTAATTGAAATTTGTATGTTGGTATTTAGTTTTGCAACATCTATAAATCTTCTATTTGAGCTGCTTACTTTTCCTAAAGTTTCTGTATCGTTTCTAAAATTTTGTAAATAGTAAACTCCTTTGTAATTGTTATCTTGTAGGTGCATTATCATTTGCTGAATATCTGATTGATTTAGTAAATCAGAATGAATGGTGGTTCTTACTTCAAATGGAAAGTTATTTTCTATTAGAAATTGTAACGATTCATTAAAATTTGCATACAACTCTGATTTTGTTATTTCGCAAAATTTATATGGAGGAGCTTTAAAATCTAAAGCTACATAATTAATTAATTCTTCATCAATCCATTTTTTTAAAACATCGGGATTGCTTCCGTTTGTATCAACTTTTACTAATAAATTTTTAGCTTTTAATTCTTTTAAAAACGGAGCAATACTTTTGTGCGAGGTGCATTCTCCTCCACTCAATACAACTCCGTCTAACAAGTTTTGTCTTGAGTTAATAAACTTTAACGCATCATTAAAAGTAAGTTTACCTTTTCCTAAAACGATATCGGGATTATAGCAATATACACACCGCATATTACAGCCTGCAAACCAAAGTATGCAGGCTGTTTTATCCGGATAATCTAATAAAGTAAAAGGCGAAATACTGTATATAGGCTTAATCACACTTTTGTTCTGAGAAATGTGTTCGTTGTTTGTGCTCACCTTTTTTTCCAATATTAAAACTTTCTACTGGTCTGTGATAGCCCATAACGCGGGTATATACAAGACATTTTGTTCTTTCTGCGCTATTTTGCTGCAATAGCTCTTGGTTGTTTTGTGTTTTCATTTGATATATTATTTAGGGTTAATTTTTCTACTAAAATTTCATCGCAATTTGGACAATACTCGTGCTCTCCTGATAAATAACCATGTACAGGGCAAACACTAAATACAGGTGTAATAGTTATGTAGGGCAAACTAAAATTAGAAAGCACTTTTTTTACCATATTTCTACAAGCCTCTGGAGAGCTAATTTTTTCGCGCATATATAAATGCAACACGGTTCCACCTGTATATTTTCCTTGTAATTCATTTTGCAGAATTAATGCTTCAAAAGGGTCGTCGGTATGATTTACAGGAATTTGCGAACTGTTGGTATAATAAATATTTTCATCACAACCTGCTTGCACAATATCAGCATATCTTTTTTTATCTTCTTTTGCAAATCTATACGTTGTACCTTCGGCAGGTGTTGCTTCTAGGTTATATAAATTGCCAGTTTCTTCTTGAAACATTTTCATTTTTGTTCTGATATGGTCTAAGATTCCTGATGCAAATTCAATACCTGTTACAGAGGTTAGATTATCTTTTTCATCTGTAAAATTTAAAATCATTTCATTCATTCCATTTACGCCAATAGTAGAAAAATGGTTTCTAAAATGAGTTAAATATCTTTTTGTGTATGGGTATAAACCTCTGTCGTACATTTCCTGAATAAATACTCTTTTCTTTTCGAGTGTTGATTTTGAAAGTTCAAGTAAAAAATCTAATCGTTCATACAAAGCTTTTATATTTCCTTTGTATAAGTAACCCAACCTTGCCATGTTGATGGTAACAACACCAATGCTTCCGGTCATTTCTGCACTACCAAACAAACCGTTTCCCCTTTTTAATAATTCGCGTAAATCAAGTTGCAGGCGACAACACATGCTTCTTACAGCATTGGGTTTATAAGCGTTTACGTTTTCTACTTTATTACCATGCTCATCAATGATATACTGACTTCCAATAAAATTTTGAAAATAAGATGAACCAATTTTTGCTGTGTTTTCAAATAAAAGATCGGTGTTTTCTCCATACCAATCAAAATCTTCTGTAATATTTACGGTAGGAATTGGGAAAGTAAAAGGCTGCCCTTGCGCATCACCTTCAGTCATTACAGTATAATATGCTTTATTAATTAAATTCATTTCTTTTTGAAAATGTTCATAACGCAAGTCGATTAAATTATCAGCTCCTCTTTCTTTTGCGCGTTCAAGTATGTTATGTTCCTTACAATTTTCAAACAAGTGTTTATCATAACGTGTTGGTATTTGCTCTTTCAAATCTGAAGGTACAACCCAATCTAACGTAATGTTTGTAAAAGGTGATTGTCCCCAACGAGCAGGCACATTTAAATTATAAATAAAACTTCTTACCGCTTTTAAAATTTCGGGATACGATAAATTATCTTTAAAAACATAAGGCGCTAAATAAGTATCGAACGAACTGAACGCTTGTGCGCCTGCCCACTCGCTTTGCA
>JBDTJJ010000272.1:0-9326 GCA_039935895.1 Bacteroidia bacterium
ACCAAGCTGTCCAGCCACCTTCATTTAAAATATTTGCACCCGTGGTATAACTTGAAGCATCTGATAGTAAATAAATTAAAGCAGAGGCAACTTCATGATTATAACTCATTCGTTGCATGGGGCTAAAATTAGCAAAGTTTTTTTCGAATTGCTCTTCATGATTGTTCCATACACCATGCGGTGTAATCATATTTACCCGTACACCTTTTGCAGCCCAATACGATGCTAAATATTGAGACAATGCATCAACGCCGCCTTTACTGGCCGAATAAGCAGCCGGGCAACCCATTTTTGTACCCTTATATAAATTTTGATTGGGAGCTACCACACTATAAGTGGATGGTATATTTACAATGGACCCACTACCCTGTTCTGCCATATAAGAGCCAATAATTTGGCAAAGTAAAAAAGTACCTTTTAAATTTACTTCAACTACTTTGTCCCAATTTTCTTCGCTAACACTTTCAAAAGGTTCAAAAATTAAATGCGATTTATTTTGATGGCCATTTACCAATCCATCAATTTTTCCAAAAACTGCTATCGCTTTTTCTTTCAGTTTAATTACCGATTGTTTGTCTTCAACTAAAACATTTACACCAATGCATTTTACTTTATTGCGTTTCTCTAAAGCTTGGGCAAACTCATCAGGTTTAGCTTGTTCAATATCAGCCGCAACTACATGTCCGCCAAATTGGGCTACAGCTTCGCAAAAGGCTCTGCCAATTAAACCGCAGGCACCAGTAATTACAATTACTTTACCTGTTAAATCAAACTTCTTTTTAAAATCAATAATGCTTGGGTCAGTTGTTTTTTCAATATTCATAATTAAATAAATTTTCTAAATACAGGTTTAATAGGTTCTCCAATTAAATATTTTTCATAGCCTTCATCTAAAGCTTTTTTATAAACAACACAAGCTTCATTCATAGCATCAAGTATGTGGTTAATTTCTTTTTCGGTATGACTAAAATTAGCACAAAAAATACCTTGAAATAAAACACCATATTTAATTAACTCTTGATGGAATAAAGTTCGTAAACCAAAGGAGTTATTCCCTTCTTTATCAAAATAAGCTAAAGATGCGTGCCAATTAAATTGTATGTTTTTAATAGAATCTGATAACCCATGATTAGCAATGACTTGTTTTGAACCATCTATAAATTTTTGACCAATTGTTTGGTTATGTTTAGTTACATTATGTTTTTCAAACTCATCCATTGTGGCTAAACCTGCAGCAATACTGCTAGTTTCGCCTCCATGAGTGGTTGATATTAAAAATAGTTTTTCATCTCCTGTGCGCCTAATACCACCTAGTTCCATTATTTCTTTTTTTCCGGTAAGGCAACAAAAAGAAAAACCATTCGCTATGCCTTTACCCCAAGTTGTCATATCGGGCACTACATTATATTTTTTCATCGAACCCGGATAATCTGTTTTAAAGCCGGTAATCATCTCATCCATTATCCACAAAGCACCATGTTTATGTGCTAAATCAATAGCATCGCGCAGGTAATTTTCAGTAAGCATGTTCATCTTTTCAGGTTCAGAAATAACGCAGGCAATTTGATTGGGGTATTTTTCAAATAGTTCTTTTAACGACTCTAAATTATCAGCATTAAATGTAACCGTCATATTACTGATATCATTAGGGATGCCACTTTTAACATCCGTACTCCCAATAAACCAATCATCATAACTATAAAAAGGATGTTCTGCCGGTCTTGCTACTAGCTTTCTACCCGTATAGGCGCGTGCTAACTTTACGGCAGCTGTTGTAACTACCGAACCGTTTTTAGCATACTTAATCATATCATGTACCTTAACCAAAGATAAAAATCGTTCAGCCATTTCACGTTCAATGACTGATGGACGAGAAAAATTATTTCCTTTATGAAGTTCCTGAATTACTCTTTCAACAACGGGTTCGTAAGCATGACCTAAACTTACAGAGGCTAAACCGCTTAAGCATTCAATATATTTGTTGCCATCTAAATCCCATACGTAACAACCCTTTCCATGGGTAATGGCTGCCGGTGATAAGATGGGGAATTGATCATCTCCTTTAGAATAGGTATGTGCGCCACCCGGAATTAAATTATGTATAGTGTTTCTATACTCATTCGATTTAGAAAAATTGTTTATCATACTAATTAATTTTTTTATCGTTTTTTAAAGATTTATGATACCCCGAATTTATGATGCTGTCTTTATTTAATTCCAAAATTTCGGGTTTATTTTTTACTAGTTGTAAAATATCGTTCATGCCAAAGTTGGTAATAGAATCAAACTCATTCATTATTTTTTCTACTGCATTAAAATCTTGTTGAGAATCGACAGATAGTTTATATTTATAATCCGTATTAAATTTTTTCCACCCACAGGTAAATTGTCCTGAGTTTTTAATAAACGGAGTAACGTGTTCTCTTTCTGATACTAATTTAGCTTCTTTCCAAGCTGTTTCTAAAGCGTTAAAAGAAAACACTTCCACATCAAAGCCATCTTCTAAAAAATCGGGTTCGTTATTACTGTTTGAAAAATAATCTTTACCCGATTTTAAATATTCATTAATAACAAAATCAATAACAGTATGATGGTGTAATGGGCAATCGGAAGTTATACGTATAACGTTTGTTGGGTTAAATTTTTTGGCCGCGCTGTAATATCTGTCTAATACATCCCAATCGCTACCACGATAACTGTCTATGTTTTTTTCTAAACAAAACTTTTCAATAGCATCATCTTCTTTATTAGTTGTAGTAGCAATAATTATTTTATCTACCAAAGAGGAAGGTTTGATGCGCATTTGCTGAATCTCTAACAAGCTATGTCCTTTAATTTCTTTAAGTACTTTGCCCGGCAAACGCGTAGAACCCATGCGGGCTTGGATAATTAATAGATTCATTTAATAATCTCTTTTCTAAAATCAATCATTTCTATCAATTTCTCTACATTATATTGGGTTTGATTAGAGGGAAAAAAATATTTAGGATTATGACAACTTACTAAAATTTGATCCATTACTTTTCCGCCAACAATATATCTATCTTTTATCACGCCTTCAATAATCCATCCAGCCTTGCAGTAAGCTTTAATACTTCCAATATTATCTTCATAAATTTGTCCGTGAAGCTTTCTTATATCATGCTTTTCAAAAGCCAATTCATTCCCGATAGAAATCGCTTGGGTAGCAATTCCTTTACCCCAATATTTATGATCTCCAATTACACAAACTAAATCTGCAATTTTATGCTTTTTGTTAATTGGGCCAACTTTTAAATTACCTATATGTTTGTTTTCTTCTTTTAAACAAATAGCATACATATAATAATCTTCAGATTTTATTCCCAGATCTATATAATCAGTAACCATCTTAGTTGTTAAGGTTTTACCATCTACTTCCAAAAAACTAGTAACATCATTATTTCTAAACCAACTAATATAATTTTCATTAACATCAGTATGAGTTAATTCTCTAAGAAATATTTGATTTTTATTCATGCTTATTTTTTAAAATTTTAGCAAATTTATTCATTTCTTTTTCATTCTTTGTTAAATTATTATCGTGCATTCTATAACGATATAATGGAAGAATAATATTATATATTTTATGTTTTTTAAGGAAACGAATACGCAAATCTTCTTCCTCTCTGGCTCTAAAAGTTTCGTCATATAAGCCAATATCGTGTAGCAAATCTTTTCTAAACATTACACCGCAGGCAATAGGTTTTTCTTCAGAGTTCTCATGTGTTAAATGTGTTCCTCTTTCATTTACCAAATAATAATCAACAGAAACTGCATCTAGTAAATTGTTCTCACACAAAAATAAATTTTGCATCAATAACATATCGCGTTGTATATAATCGTCAGCATCTAAAAAAACCACAAATTGTCCTAAAGCTTTTTTTATGCCGAAATTACGTGCAGCCGAAAGTCCGGTATTTTTTTCGAGGTTAAATATTCGCACATCATCTTTATAATTTTCTAAAATTTGAGTCGTACTATCTGTACTGCAATCGTTTACTACAATAACCTCATATTGTTTTTTAGATAAGGATTGATCGAGACAACTACGTATAGCACGTTCTATGTACTTTTCATAATTGTATGTTGTTATAATAACTGAAACCATATTTATAAATTTAATAGGTATTCTGCAAATTGCGTGTAATTTTTTTCGGCTGAAAATTTTTCTAAATAAATTTCTCTTGATTTCTTCCCCATTTTTTTTAGTTGCTCTTCATTAGTTAGACAGTAATTTAATTTCTGAACTAACTCATCTATTGTGAAATTTTCGTTTAATAAAAAACCATTTTTATTTTCGATAACGGCCTCGGGCACACCGTAAATTTGAGTTGCTAATATTGGTATTTCATAAGCCATAGCCTCCATAATAGAAACAGGAATCCCTTCTACTTTACTTAAGTTTACAAATAAATTCACATTATTATTTCGATAAAAAAGGTGCACATTATCATTGCTAATATAGCCTTTCAATTCAACCTTTATATTATTAGGCTTAGCACTTAAATGTTTTAATATTTTAGTTTCTTCATTTTTATCTCCACCTCCAAAGTGCACCCACTTAATAGCTAGTTGTAACTTTGCAATTGCTTCTGCTAATGAATCTAACCGCTTACAATTATCTAAATGAGAGCAAGTAACAATTAAAAAAAAAGGGAAAACTTCTTTTTGTAAAGGCTGTTGATTTATATTATTAATTCCTAAAAAAAAAGTTTTTACTTTATATTCGTATTTAGGGAAATTATTTTTTATAAATTCAGCTCCATGACCTGATATAGTTAATAGTTGACTTATATGTTTTAACTTAAATAATTTATAAGGCGGTACTTTTGCCTCATCGTTAATAATGCCCCATTTATTATGATATAAATCTATACTATGTGCTCTTGAAACAAATTTTGAAATTTGTTTTTTATCTTTTAAAATAGAAAGCAGTATTGCCGATTTATGAAACCAATAGCTATAAAAAACAGTATTTGCCTCATTAAAGTTATTCTCATTCAAATAATTAGAAAATGATTTTGAAATTTGAAACTGAGTCCAAAAATTAATTAAATTCCATTTAAAGTTTTTGAAGAAATACTTTTTATCATCGGTTAAAATTAATTCTTGGAAAGTAGTTTTTAGTAAGTATAAATAATCGGATAACTTATTATTGCTTTGTTTAGGTAATTGTAAATTAAAATTTAAAACTACCGCATTATCAGGTAATTTTTTTGAATGTGTAATTTCATCACCATAATAATCATTTGGGTAAATAATTATTTTAGCAAACTTAGCTGCTAAATAAGGTAATTCGGTTGTAATGTATTGCTCTCCATTTCCAAAAGGATAGGTTTTAGTAAAAAGAAATAATGTTTTAGAATCTTTTTGATTCATTATTCTAAATATTCTAACAAGTATATAATTTCACATGTAATGTATTGCCTATCACTTTCTAAAGAATAAGTTTTAGTTAGTTTGCAAATCATTTTAAAACAGACTCATTTACCCTATTAAGTATTTTAGTAATAATAGCATGGGCACTATGATTATCAAGAACATAAGAATTGATATTTTTTGATAAATAATCACTGATTTTATCGTCTGTAATTATTTTATTTAGCGAATAAACCAGCTCGTTTTCATCTCCTGAACAGCAAATCCCACCATTAGAAACTTCCAGAAAATTATTTGGATTTACATTTAATGATATTATTGGTACTGAAAAATAGCCTGCTTGTAAAAATGTATTTGGAAATCCTTCATATAAGCTTGTATTAATAAAAACTTTAGAGTTATTTAAAATCATGTTAATTTCAGAAAAAGACAAAGATTCTTTGAAGATAATATTGGATGGCAATAAACTTATAATCTCATCAAATAAATTAGCATCATTTTTGTTCATCACCATATAAAATATTTCATTTGGAAATTTTTTAGCTAATTCGATAAAGCGCAATGGCTGTTTTGTTTCATTCGATTTGCCAACCCATGTGATATATTTTTTTTTACTATCTATTATGTTTTCTTTCTCAATATTTAATGGCATTGGATTATTTAGCTGAATACCTTTAATATTAAAATAGTCATTTAATTTATTAAATTGATACTCATTCTGTACAAAAATTTTGTGTGAATTTTCAATAATGTATTTTGCTAATTCAAAATTCACATTCATTAATTTTGCCTTTTCGTTTGAAAAAGATAACTCTCCATCTGATGCAATAAATAAAATAAATCTTTTATTGAATTTTTTACAAAAATCAACTACTATTTTAGTTGTATTAGATATTTCAAAAGCAGCATAGTACTCTGCATTTGATTTTATATAAGGATAATATTGAAAATAGAGGTCTTTTGCAATTTTTTGTTCATTATTAAAATAATAATTGTAGTTCAGATTTAACTTCTTCATGATTCCCATTCCTACAGAAGAGAAATAAGAATGAGATAAAACTTTTATGCCATTAACAATTGTATCAACAGCTTTATTATGTTCTTTAATTACAACTGTTGTAATTATATTTTGTTTAGCTAATTCATTAGCAATAGTAACCCCTCTTACCTCTGCCCCGCCAAATAAATGCTTATCTAAAGGAAATAAAACAGAGTGGGCATCAAAAAGATTAAAACAGATACTTTTCACTAATTATTTTCTTTATACCAATCAACAGTTAATTCCAATCCTTTACTGATTTCAATGGTTGGATTGTATTTTAATAGTTTTTTGGCTTTATCAATATTTGCAAAACTATCCTTAATATCACCCTTTCTTTCAGGTTTGTAAATTGGCTTCAAATCTATTTCTAATTTAGAAGCAATAATATCAAACAATGAGTTTAAAGAAGTAGTGCCTCCATAAGCAATATTAAAAACTTGATTAATAGCCTCTTTATTGGTTGTAAATGCGGCTATTAAATTAGCTTGAATTACATTTTCAATAAAAGTAAAGTCTCTAGTGGTTGTTCCATCTCCAAAGATAGAAGGAGATTTTCCATTTAATAAATCTGTAATAAAAATTGGAATTACTGCGGCATAAGGCCCTTTTATATTTTGTTTTGGACCAAACACATTAAAATATCTTAAGCCAATTACTTCTAAGCCATACGTTTTATAAAACACATCAGCATATAACTCATTTGTTTTTTTTGTTACAGCATACGGTGATAATAACCCACCTGTAATGTTTTCTACTTTTGGCATAGTTTTATCATCACCATATACAGAAGAAGAAGATGCATATACAAATCGTTTTACCTTATTATTTTTTGCTGCATTTAGCATATTTAAAAAACCTGATACGTTTACTGCATTTGTTGCTGCTGGGTCATTAATGCTTCTTGGAACACTACCCAGGGCTGCTTGGTGCAAAACAACATCTATGTCATTTACTGAATGTTCGCAATCACTAACGTTAACAATACTACCTTCAATAAATTCAAAAGCTGGATTAGCAAGAAACGGTTCTATATTGGTTTTATACCCAGTTGATAAATCATCCAACACACGTACTTTTTGCGCTTTGTTTTGCAATAAAAAATTTACCAAATTACTGCCAATAAATCCTGCGCCACCGGTAACTAAAAAATTTGTTTTTGATATGTCAAAATCAGGCTTGTAATTAAAATTCATATTATTAATCATTAAATTGATGTAACCATTCTTCAAGAAATAATAAAAGCCATAAACCTCCTGTATGCTGACTTTGTATTAAATCACTAATTCCATTTTTATTGAAATATTGTCTAAGTAAAGATTTTTCAGAAAGAAGTTTTTCTTCTAAAACCTGCCTGTATTCTCCCTCATTTGCAAACCACTTAGAAAGAGGCACTGCAAAACCCTGTTTTTTTCTATAAACAAAATTTTCAGGAAAATTTTTTTCCATTAATTTTTTAAGAAGTAGCTTACCTCTCCATTCTCCGCTTTTATTATTGATATTAAATTCTTCAGGTATGGTTGCCGCTAGTTCCCAAACTTCTTTATCAATTAAAGGGGTTCTAACCTCAAGGCTATGAATCATACTTGCAATATCTACTTTGGTAAGTATATCATTGTTCATATAAGTTTTCATATCCATGTACTGAACTTTATTTGACAAGGATAGATTGGCTGTTTTGTTAAATAATTCTTCGAATCCTTCTGGATTGGTTGACATTTGATTTTGATATTCTTCTTTCCATAATTTGGTGCGCCAGTTTTTATCTAAATAATTAATATGTTGCAGCCAATAATCTAACGTGTCTTTTTTAGGATAGCGTGATGGCATTAATTTTTCTAAATAAGGGTATATTGTTTTTTTTATTCCCGTTCTATATTGAATGGGCATAAATTTAAGCCAGTTTATATAAGAGCTATACCCAGCAAAGCATTCATCCCCTCCGTCGCCGCTTAAAACCATTGTTACATGCTTTTTAGCTAGCTCACATACGTAATAAGTGGGGATACATGAACTATCACCGTATGGCTCGCCATAGTGTTTAACTAGTTTAGGCAAAATACCTAGCGCATCTGGTTTTACTATTTCAATATGGTGATTAGTATTCCATTTTTTAGCAACAACTTCGGCATATTTTAATTCGTTATACTCTTCTTCTTCAAAACCAATACTAAATGTTTCTATTGGCTTTTTAAGCTGCTTACTCATATATTCAACAACTAAACTAGAATCAATTCCACCTGAAAGAAATGCGCCAAATGGTACATCAGCTACTAAATGGGCTTTTACTGAATCTTTTATCGCAAAATCTGTTTCCTCAAGCCATTCATTTTCAGTTTTAATTTTCTTTTTAGAAAAATCTACATCCCAATAAGGTATTTGTTTAGATATGGTTCCATTAAAACTTATGGTTAGGTAGTGGGCCGGCTTTATTTTTTTTATTGATTTAAATATTGTAAGAGGCGCAGGTATATATTGTAACCACAAATACTGATCTAATGCATTGATATCAATTTCTTTTTTAAAATCTGGCAATTTTTTAAACTGTTGAAGTTCGCTACCAAAAGCTACACTAGTTTCTGTTTGATAAATATACAGTGGTTTAATGCCAAAATGATCTCGAGCTAAAAAAATTTCTTTTTTATTTAAATCAACAATTCCAAAAGAAAACATTCCTCTAAATCTTTTCAAACAATTTACATTCCATTGCTGGTAGGCGTAAATTATAACTTCAGTATCTGAGTTGGTTTTAAAAGTATATCCTAACTTTTTTAACTCAGCCTGTAACTCTTTGTAGTTATAAAGTTCGCCATTAAAAGTAATCCATATACTTTCGTCTTCATTACTCATTGGCTGGCCTCCGGCAGCTAAATCAATAATAGAAAGT
>JBDTJJ010000273.1:0-2656 GCA_039935895.1 Bacteroidia bacterium
AATAAGAAAACAGATATTACAGCCAGCAACACTAAATGTAAATAAGCAATAATAATTGGTCTGAATCCAAAAGCCATTTTGCTAATAATAGGAATTGTTGAGCCAAGCTGCAACAATAATTTTACCGAAAAAGCAATGCAAACAAATAAATATAAATACCTCACTAATCCTCCAAGGTGTGTTTTATCAGATAGGCTCCTGAAGAAATCCCAGAAAAAAATAAACCAAGCAATAACTTGCACAAATGCTGCAATAACTATAATAATATATAACCAAATTGGTATGCTTGCCCATAATATGGATAAGAAGTATGCCGGAATTGCTGCAGCAAAAAATAGTTGAAAAATAATTTTGTGATATTTATATGCAGGCAGTAATCTGATGGCTTCATTTATGGCAAGCCCCATGCAGGCAAAAATAAAAAAACCGTTATACTGAAAATGTAAATAGAAATAGATAGCAGCTAAATACGTGTTTTCATGGAAATTTTTAGACATCATAATATATGCCAAATAGAATGTACCTAACGAAGAAAATATATTAAACCAAAGCGCTGCTTTAAACCATGGTTTACTGGGATTGTTTGCATCAAGTTTTTTTAAATCTTTAAAAAAGAAATAGGCAAAAAAGCAAGAAATAACTATTGATAATGTAGAGAATGTGATTGAAAATGCACTATATCCAGATATAAAAAACGAAATAAGCATTGCGTAAGCGCAGATTAAATTGGCCGCAACAATTATTTTGTATTGTTTAAAGTGAATTGTAGGAAGTTTATTTTGCAAAAAATGAATCATCAATACAAATAGTATTTGTGTTACCCAGCCTGCAAAAGCAAAATGTGAGTGAGCATGTTGAATGTTTTTCTGATCGAAATGAGGAAAATCAAATCCGATTTTATATCGCATTAAAACTCCTAAAAGACTAACAATTAATAAACTGCTCAGTGATAATTTTAACCAATATTTTATATCGAATGTCATAATTAATAGATCAATTTTCTTTTTACAATTTGTACCACATTATTTGTTTTCATTTTAGATAATGTTCTTATTACAGTTTCTACTCGCAAGCCGGTGTAATTTGCAATTTCTTGGCGAGTGTATGGTATTTCAATTTTCTCATCTCCTTTTTGATTTTTTTTCTTGTAAGCGTCTAAAAATGAAATTATCCTAGTCTTTGGCGTAGTATTTATAATTTCTCGGGCTGTGGTAGATTTACTATAAATACGTCTGGCAAAAAGTGTAATAAGGTTTTTTTGAAGGTTTGGATATTCTTCTATAATTTCAAAAAACTTTTCTTTTGATAATTTTATAATGATAGAATCTTCGGTAGCAATTGCCGTTGAAGGATATGGTTCGTCAATAAAAAGAGGCGGTTCTCCAAAACTACATCCACATTTAAATTCAGACTGAGTAAACTCTTTTCCTTCGGTATTTGTATTATACATTTTTATAGTACCCTTATATATCTGATAATAAAACCGACCAAAATCTCCTTCGTGGAAAATAAATTCTCCTTTTTTAAACTTTTTAGATATTCCGCCCCAGGCCATTAAGATATCAGAATCTACAAACATTTTTTATGCGGTGTTGACATAAAAAAGCACAAGAAAATTGATGTTAAAACACTCATGTTTTTGTGCTTAGTTAATTTGACTGCAAAGATAAGGAAAACATTAAAATTAGATTGTATTAAACTCTTTTATTTTATGAAGGAGATTAAGTATAATTTGTTCTTTCATCTGCATGTTTTCTGCATAGATAAGCTTATGTGTCTTTAGCTATTAGAAATTGATTAGTAGCTATTTTATACAGTAAAATTTATAGATTCATTTAGCAAAGCTCCCGTACCTATTAAATTATTTAAATGCAGCTTGCCTTCCCTAAAAGTAACTCCTCCAAACGGATTGTTTTTTATAAGCAATGGCCCATCTAAATCAATCCAATCGGCATGTTGCATTAATTGCGCTGCTGCTGCAATACCGCAACTACTTTCTGACATACAACCAATATTTATTTTTAATCTTTTTTGTTTAGCATAGTTTATAATTTTTACGGCTTCAAACAGTCCAGTGCATTTCATTAATTTTAAGTTGATGCCGTTAAAGCAAGCAGCAACTTTATCCATATCGTTAAAACGTAACATGCTTTCATCGGCAATGGTTGTAATCGGACTGCGTTCTGTAAGCCACGTCATATCATTGTAGTTGTCTTTTGGCAACGGCTGTTCAACAAACAAAACATTTTGTGTGTGCAACCACTGTGTCATTTCTAATGCAAATTGTTTGTCGGCCCAACCTTGGTTAACGTCAACGACTAAAGGTTTATTTGTGTGTTTTCTAATACATTCAATAATTTCTTTATCGTTTTTATTTCCAAGTTTTATTTTAAGAATTTTGTAATCATCGAGTTCTTGTAATTTTTCGGGTATAAGATGTAAATCGCCAATGCTTATAGTAACCGAAGTGTTTTTAGGCTGTGGTTTCTCTAAGCCTAACATTTTGTAAACCGGTTTATCTAAAAACTTCCCAAGTAAATCGTGCAAGGCAATATCTATGCAAGCTTTTGCTGCGTTATTATTTAGCGCTAGATTATCAATGGCGGTAATTATTTCTTCCATTAAAAAAGGAAGTGAATAGTTTTGTAAAACAGCA
>JBDTJJ010000274.1:0-7186 GCA_039935895.1 Bacteroidia bacterium
AAAAATAGCAATTTTAAAGGAATGCGTAAAACCAATTAAAATAGAGTCTTAACTATTTGATAACATACCGGTAATATTGAATTAAACTCAATGAAAGAAATTTGTTATGTGAAAAAAATCATCGCCATAATAATATTTACTTTTTTAATTGCTTTAGGATTATCAGCTAATACTAACCCCGATAAAACTAAAATGGTTAGCGGTAAAGTGATGGATAAACAAAGCGGCGAAACCCTTGCAGGCGTTAAGCTACAGGTAAAAGGCACTACTACGTTTTGTTACACCGATATGGATGGAAATTTTACATTACAAGTAAATGCAGTTTCTATTACCGAAGTACAAGTTGATTTTGTTGGCTACGAACAAACAACACTAAAAACAAATCAGCTTTCTATTGGTTCTGATATTGTTTTAAATCCAAGATAAAAATCTAATTTTATTTTTAAGTCAAAATCCGAGCCCTTAATGTAAATTTAATGTTATGTTTTAGCTTTAAATGTTATAATTAGGTTATTAATATGTTATTATATCTACTGGGTGTTGTAACTTTACCATAGTATATAATTAAAAACTATTTTATGAAAAAATTAAGCTTCGTTTTGGGTTTGTTTTTATTAGCAATTGTTGCTGATGCCCAAGTAAAACAAAATGAGAATGGTTTATACACTAATGTTGATGGTTCATTATTTACTGGAAGGATAGAAAATAAGGACAAAAGCTCTATACAATCTGAAATAGAAATAAAAAATGGCTTGCCAAGCGGTGAAGTAACTTATTACTACGCTTCTGGCAAAGTGATGGAAACAGGCACGTTTGAAAACGGACAAAAAGATGGCAAATGGTTACGCTATAATGAAATGGGTATAAATGTTGGTTTAGCAATTTATAATCTTGGGAAAAAGAACGGCGCATGGATTGTGTGGGACGATGGCGGAAAAAAACGCTTCGAGATGCATTATAATATGAATGAAAAAGCTGGTACTTGGTATAATTGGGATGAGAAGGGCGAATTAATAAGTTCTAAAGATTATACACAAGCTAACTAATATCTTGGATAGAAATTTTATTGAAGCCGTAACCAAAACCTTTTAACGTTTTTATTAAATCTTTTCCTAATATTTTACGTATGTTTCTTATATGCACGTCAATAGTTCTCTGTCGTGCAATTTTTTTTTCATTCCAAATAATAATGGCAATTTCTTCGCGAGAGAATATTTTATTTGGTACCGAATAAAATAAGTTAAGCAAGTCAAATTCTTTTTTAGGAAGATCGTACGAGATGTTGTTTATTAAAACCTGATGCCTTTCTACATCAATAAAAAAAAGCTCGTTAATACTATTTTCTCTATTAATTTTTGCAAATTTTCGTGAAAGAATAGCTTGTATACGTTTTAAAAAAAGCGCTGGTTTTATTGGTTTTATAATGTAATCATCAGCTCCCATATCTAAGGCTGTAATTTGTGTAAACTCCTCTGTTTTATCACTTACAATTACAACAAAAGGGGTAGTTGTAACATTTTTTCTGTTTTTTATTTCATTACAAGCCAATATAGCATCTGTTTCTTTAATATCCAGATCAATTATAACAAGACTGATAGTTTGCAAAGACGAATTAAGTAATTCATCAAAGTTTTTTTTATTCTTGCAACAAATATAATGGTATGCATTACGTTGCAAATACTCTGCAAGTTTTTCTTCTTCTTCTTTATTCTCGAACCAAGAAAGTATAGTGTGCTTTGTGGACAATTTTGTTTATTTAATATTATATTCTAGCAAAAAAGCAATTTTTATTTAACCTCAATGTTTACTTAATGTTATTTATTCTTTAACAATAACAGCAAGTACGTAACCTAATATTTACTATTGATAAATGATTGGCTCTTTAATGAGTTATTATAAAAGCAAAAGCACCTTCCATTACAGAAGATGCCTTTCCTTTACTCGTTTAATTTTAGTTTATTGCTTAACTACTTTTTTAGTAGATCTAACTCCATCTAAAGATAATTCAACAAAATATAAACCCGGTGCAACCGTTGATAAATCAATTCGTTCTTGATATCTATTAGATATCATGCCCAAATTTTTAGTTACCACAACTTTACCATCAACACCATAAACAGTATAAGTGTTGTTAGCGCTTTGAGTTGTTTTGTTTACATCAATAGTAATAGCATCAAGCGTTGGATTTGGATAAACACTAAAAGACGCATCGCCATTTTGGTAAGAATTAATACCGGCTAACATTGGTGTATAAGAATAGGTTAATGATGGATGTGTGCCTTCGTTACCAACAGGGCTATTTGCTACCCAGTTTTCTGCTACGCCTGCTGTTGGCGTACCAATTTGTAGGTTTAACATAAAAGAGAAAGAGCCATCTGTAGTTATTTGCCCTATTAATACTCTATTAGTAGCTGTTGGTCCTGTTGAACCACTTAAAGATGCCCATGATGCATTATAGGTTGAAAGTAATGAACCATTTGCCGTTCCATCATCAAAAAGACTAATATCGGCAATACCACTGCTTCCAGGACTTGCCATACCAACAAACGTAACTGCTTCCGGAGTTCCTGTAATAAAACCATCTTGCGTGGTTAAGGGAATGCCAGATAAGGCGTTATTGTTTTGTAAAACACCGTCAGCGTTAACTGCGTTAGCTGTTCCGTTATCTTCTGTTTTTAAAATCCCAAAGTTGCCATTACAAGCAGCTCCTGAAGAAAACCAAGAATCTAACATTACAGTATTACCCTCAGCGTTTATTTTTGAAAAAGCTGGAGTTGTTGCCCCTCTATCTTCGTTATTAAAAAACGTGGTAGAAGTTTGTATGCGTAACTCATGGTCGCCAGGGCTTACTGTGCCTGTAGGTTGAACATCAACACCATAAGCAGCTTCAAATTTATACCCCGGTTTCATATCTACATAAACTCTATAGGTAATTGAATTTAGCGGAAGAACACCACCTGTGCCATCAACCGACTTATCATTTAAATTAGACACATAGTATTTTTCTACTATAACACTATCTAAGCCACTAGGCGCTTGAGCCTGAGCAAAGGCAGCTAATAGAAAGGATGCTGTGCCTGTTATTATTAATTTTTTCATTTTTTTAGATTTTTTTTAATTAATATTAATGACAAGAAACATTGTATTGTGCTAATAATAAAAGAAAATCGGCATTGTTGGTAATACCATCTTGATTAATATCGGTAGGGCAAGGAACCAAACCACCTGTTGTGTTTAATAATTGCGCGTAAGACCAAGTAGATAACCAATTTTTACCATTAGGATCGAATGCGCCTTTATAAGTAACCGGTGTAAAGAAGCCATCAGCTGGTGGAGTAGGGCAACCTGCTGTTGATAAACCTGGATTTGGAGTAGCATCAAATTGAGTAGCAACTGCATTAGTAGTTCCGCTCATAGACCAAGTATAGTTAAAGCCTGGAATTGAAGTTACTGCTTTATTCATATCTGTAGTATAAAACTGGGCTGTATCTGATGAAAGTAAAATACCGGTATTGTTTTTATCGATAGCAATTGGATGTTGACAATCTACAAACACGTTACATTTTACTTTTAAATTACCAGAATGTGCCGTACCACTTGTGTTAGACCAGTTCATCCAAGCTTCTTCGCTTCCTGCTCTGGTACCAAGACTTTTAATAACGTTAAAGCCGTATCTGAAATTAGCAAATACACAGTTGTAAAATTCTCCTTCGGTTAATTCTTTTGCTTCAATACCAGCAATACCGCTGTTATCACTTGTTAATATTTTTTTGTTGTTACCAATCATGGTACAGTTATAAAAAACAGGATGTGAGCGAGGGAAGTTATTTGATTTATCATCATCAGCATCACACTCAAAACCGTTATCGGCAGCCGAGCTTGTTAATGTATCTTGTGTAGATGATTTAACAGCGAATACAAACTGTGCTTTTCCGCTATAACCATCATCAAAATCATAATTATCATCATTGCTAAACATAAAGGCTGCATATTTTACTTGTACAGTACCTCCCCAAAATTCCATATTATCATCAGCTGTAGAAATAACTTCAATATGTTCAATAGTAGTACCTCTACCTACCGAACCTAAAGAGATAGCATTAATTTCTCCACCTATGTTAAGAATAGCTCCAGAGTAACGTACAGATAGGTATCTAAAAACACCCGAGTTATCATTATCGTCAAAAGTTTCAGTTACACCTGTTGCAGATCCTGTTAAGTCAGCACCAAAGTACATACGCGGATCAACCGTTGCAAAGCCTTCAAAATATCCAAGACCATTAGCAACCGCTAATTTACCATTACCAGCACCGGCTGTATAAGGCCCATCAGCCGCAAGGGTTAAATTATTAGTAGCTCTTCCGGCAATTACAAGTCCACCCCATTGGCCATTGTTGGCAATTGGATAAGAACCATCCATTGGATCAGCTTCTGCGGTCATAACAATTGGGCAATCATAGTTACCGTCAGCAATCATTTTAGCACCTCTTGAAACAATTAACGCAACAGCAGAATCTGATGTGCTGTATTTTCGTCCTTTAATTACTGTACCTGCGTGCACAAGTAATGTTTTACCATTATCTACAAAAATCTTTTTATCAAGAATCCAATTTTTAGAACAATCTAAAATGGTTGTAGCAGCTGTAAGACTTCCATCATTAGCTCCACCAACGGTTGCTAATGTAGATAAAAGTACACTTGGTCTTGATGCTACCGGAGGGCATCCGCAAGAGGCACCTAAGTTGGTTTGAGCAACTCCTGATGTAATAGATGATACAGCTATGGCGGCTGCGGCAACTAATTTTGTAATTGTTTCTTTCTTCATTTGTTTTGTTTTTTGAGTTTAATTTTTTTGGTTTACCACTATTGGTAAACACTGCAAATTTCTATGATTGTAGTTTCTTAATTCGTACCTAATTGTTACCAAATATTTAAGATGAAGTTTTTTTATGTTATCTAATTGTTACCAACTGAGTATGTACATAAATGAAAAAAATGCAGAATACCACGTATCTATTTTTATAAAAAATAGATGCTTTTAAAGGAGAAATTAGAAATGCTTTTTTGAGTAATTTTTATTAATCTTTTACACAACGAATGCTCATACCATAACTTTTGGCAACATGGTATCTAAACACATTAGAGTTTTTATAATCTAAATAACGAAACCAAGCTTCATTATCACTGGCGTGATTGGTAGTTGACCACCAAAAACCAGTATTGGTAACACCTGGATTGCCCCATTTTCCATCGAATAAACGGCAACATCCGGCAAGTGCCGAAAAACCACTTTCGTTAGTTGACCAAACACTTCCATAGCTTGCCCAATTAAGAGATTGAGCTACTTTTAATTTATCTGCTTCATTATCACCGCGCCAATTTACTTTATCAGCATCTGCCTGACTCATGCCTAAATACATTTCTAATGTTTTCCATTCATCATCGCTGGGCACATGCCAACCCGCAGGAGCTATATTGTTTGTGTCGGTAACGGCATACCAGTTATAAAGCAAACCGTAAAGTTTTCCGTTATCATCATTTTTATCAAACTCACAAAGATGCCCTATAATAGTTTGTGCCCATACCGAGTCGGGATCTGAAGTGGTTAACGTTTTAATAGTTGTACCGTTGCGATAAGTTTTTGTTTTTAAATTTTCTGCCATCCACCATTGGTTGCCTATTTTCACTGTTTTATAGGTATTATTATCTATATCCGTTACAGTGCCGGTTTCATTTGCGGGGGTAGGTGTGGGTGTTTTTTTACAACTACTTATTAGTATAAACAATAATGAAATAAGTACAATTGTGTATGAAAATGATTTATGTTTTGTTTTCATAAAAAAAATTAATTTTTAATAAATTTTTTAATAGAAGAAACTCCTGCTACAGATACTTTAAATAAATATAAACCGCTTGGAATACCTGATAAATCAGCTTGTAATAAGCTATTGCCGCTTATAATTCCTAAATCTTGTTGTACTATTATTCTTCCGTAAGTATCATAAATTTCGTAGTTAACTTCGGTAAAATCAATAGAAGAGCTGAGTTGTAGAGAAAGAATGTTTTGTACCGGATTTGGGTAAATATCTTCACCTACATGATTTTGTTTTAGCCGGTATGGCGATATATCAGGGCAAACCAAAGCAATATTTCTATCGTTACAATATCCAGGGTAACAGCAAAAATCGGATAGCAAAACGTTTGCACTTGGATCGTAATTACATGCCATGGTATCGGTACAGCCATATACCTTAAGTGTATGGCAATAGGTTGAATCGCCGCAAGCAAAACTCGCGCTATATTCTAAATATCTATTATCGGTACAACCACATGTTGTTGGATAAGTAAGATAAGGATTTATAGTATAGCTATCAGCTGAGCTACTTTTTGCGACATAAATAAAATGTTTAGGTGGAGTGCTTGTATCTATAATATCTACATTCAATTCGAAAGAAATAATACCTTGTGTAGTTAATTGGGCTACTAAAATTTGGTTACTATCTGCAATGACACCTGCCACGCCAGAAGTTTGTTGCAAATAAGCTGTGTTGCTAATAAACTGCGAACCTATAATGGTATCGCCAAAAACAGTTGTATCTCTACCTGCCACAGTTCTAAATCCATTATCAATCCACGACCCAAAAGTTACCGTGCCTGGTATGGGTAAAAAACCATCTTCATTTGTTAACGGAATACCTGCTGCGGGATCGTTGTTTTTTAATATTCCACCTGCAATGCCGGCTGTACCTCCCCAACCGGCTGTTCTAATTGTACCGGTTGTATCTTGTGGTTTTAAAACGCCATAATAAGTTGATGTTGCCAAACCCAGTGTAATCCAACTATCAAGCATATAAGTAGGATTGGTTGAGAAGTGTGTTTTTTTAGCTAGGTATCCAAAATATTCATTAGGCCTATCAATATTATTAAAAAAATTGGCGGTGCTTGTTATTTTAAAAGCATGATTTGCGTCGCCAAATATTTTTGCGAGTTTATATCCTGGTTTTAAATCAATATAAACTCTATATGTTTTAGAGCCCGCAGGAAGTGCGCGAATGCTGCCATCAATGGTGTCTGTGGCATCAAGCGTATCAGATATATAATAGGTTTCTACAATTACTTTTTCAATCTGCGCATTAATTGAAGCAGAAAAAAGCAAGAAAAATAAAAAAAGAAGTAAGTTGTTTTT
>JBDTJJ010000275.1:0-3073 GCA_039935895.1 Bacteroidia bacterium
ACTTGGCAATATTATTACGAAACAGGTGGCATACAGCGCGAAGAACATTTAAAAAATGGACAACGAACTGGTAAAAGCATGGTTTGGCAACCCAACCAAAAATTGCAAAGCGTTATGAATTATAAAATTATAAAAGATAGTCGTAAGGGGCATGACCAAAGCGTGTTGGATGGCTCTATGATAATTTACGATAAAAACGGGGCAGAAATAAGTCGTATAGAATATAAGAACGGAAGAAAAGTAAATTAATTTTTTCGTTTCATTAATCTATTTAGAGGAACGATAAATTAATCTAACTCAAAACTATAGCTTTTAACAAAAAAGTGGTAATACGAGAAATAAATATTAGATAGAAACTTGTAGAACAAAAATAGTTTCCGTAGTTTTGTATCAATTAAGTTAATTAAGGCTAAAAAAAATAGAGACAAATTAAAAGGAATTACTTTCGTTAATCGTGGAGAAAATTACAAAATAAAATAAATCCGTATTCTTAAAGCTTGCAAAAGAGTGCTTGTCCTTATTCAAAATGAATGTAAAACGGATGCTTGCACTAAAAACTAAGCCATTAATCTTTACGTATATTTTAGCATCTAATAAGTATAAATGAAATAAAAAATAGTAAATTAACTTGACTAATTAGTAAAGTTGCTTTACCTTTGTCGAACCAGAAAAAAAACAACAACAAGCAGAATGAATACAGTTCAAAAACCCAAAGAAGCAAAAGGTAAATTAGGGATTTTAATTCCAGGTTTAGGCGCTGTTGCTACCACTTTAATTGCAGGCGTTGAAGCCGTAAAAAAAGGAACCGCAAAGCCAATAGGCTCAGTTACACAACTTTCTACTATACGTATTGGTAAGCGTACAGAAAATAAAAATCCGTTAATAAAGGACTTTGTTCCCTTAGCAAATTTAAAAGATATTGTTTTTGGCGGGTGGGATGTTTATAACGATAACGTGTTTGAAGCAGCAATGAATGCAGGTGTTTTAGAGCGCCATACATTACAGGATTTAAAAGCTGAGCTAGAAAAAATTAAACCAATGCCGGCCGTTTTTGATAAAAGCTACGTTAAAAACTTAGACGGCGAAAACGTAAAAGCAAACGGCACTCGTTTTGAATATGCAGAGGCGGTAATGAACGATATTAAAAAGTTTAAAGCCGATAATAATTGCGATCGTATTGTAATTGTTTGGTGTGCATCTACCGAAAAATATATTGAACCTACTGATATTCACCAATCACTTGAATTATTTGAGATTGCATTAAAAGCAGACGACAAACGTATTTCGCCAAGTATGGTTTATGCGTATGCAGCGTTGAAAATGGGCATTCCGTTTGCAAATGGCGCGCCTAATTTAACTTGCGATATTCCTGCATTATTAGAACTTGCTCACATTACAAAAACTCCTATTGCCGGTAAAGATTTTAAAACCGGACAAACTTTAATGAAAACCATTATTGCTCCAGGCTTACATGCACGAGCATTAGGTGTTAGAGGTTGGTTCTCTACCAATATTTTAGGCAATAGAGATGGTAAAGTTTTAGATGATCCTGAAAATTTTAAAACAAAAGAAGTTTCAAAATTATCGGTATTAGATGAAATTTTTAGACCGGAAGACAATCCAGATTTGTATGGAGATTTATACCACAAAGTGCGTATCAACTACTATCCTCCTCACGGCGATAATAAAGAAAGTTGGGATAACTTAGATATTTTTGGTTGGATGGGTTATCCTATGCAAATAAAAATTAATTTTTTATGTAGAGATTCTATTTTGGCTGCACCAATTGTTTTAGATTTAGCCTTGCTTATGGATTTAGCTAAACGCGCTGAAATGAGCGGCATACAAGAGTGGTTATCTTTCTATTTTAAATCGCCTCAAACAGCAGAAGGTTTAAAACCTGAACACGATATTTTTAAACAGTTAATGAAACTTCAAAATACATTGAGACATATGATGGGCGAAGATTTAATTACACATTTAGGTTTAGATTATTATCAGGAATTAGTAGAAACTTTGTAATGTTTTTATATAAAACAATAGCCACTTTTTTTGGCATTGGTTATATAGGTAAAGGTTCTGGCACGGTTGCTGCATTTGTAGTATGCCTGTTTATTTATGCGTGCATAACATATAATATATACAGTAATGATGCGGCGTTAGTTGTATCATTACTAATTTTTATAATTGGCGCTTTAAGTGCAACACAAGTCGAAAAAATTTGGGAGAAAGATAGTAAGCGAATAGTGATAGATGAAGTTTTTGGCATGTTGGTTAGCTTACTATTTCTTCGAATTACTTTAGTAACCATAGTAATTGCCTTTGTTTTATTTAGATTTTTTGATATTTATAAACCGCTCGGCATAAAAAAAGCAGAATTATTACCAGATGGCTGGGGTGTTATGGCCGATGATTTATTAGCGGGTATTTACGCTAATATAGTATTACAAATTTTATGTATTTTTATTTTTAAAAAATGATTTCGTTTTTAAAAGCACAACTCAATTCTATCATTTCTACTGCGGTCGATTTTTTAGTGATGATTGTGTTGGTTGAATTTTTTTCTATCTACTACATTGCCGCAGTAGTTGCAGGTGCTATTGCAGGCGCTATGACCAATTTTATTTTAGGAAGAGTTTGGGTGTTTCAAGCTAAAAATGAAAGTGTAAAGGAACAGATTTTAAAATACAGCCTTGTTTGGACAGGAAGTTTGTTACTTAATATTTGTGGTGTTTATTTTTTTACTGATATTTTAAAAGTAAAATATATTATATCAAAAATAATTACATCAATTACCGTTGGCGTTTCCTTTAATTATATTTTACAAAAACGCTTTGTATTTAGTGTAAAGTGATACGTAAATTTTCTATATATATAATTTTATTTATGCTGTTTTCGGGTGTTAGTTACGCCCAAAACCAAACTATTATTAAAGGCATAATTTCTGATTTTAAAACAGGCGAACCTTTGCCATTTGTAACCGTTATGTTTGATGGCACAACCTTTGGTGTAAATACAGATTTTGAAGGGCAATATGTTATTGAGGTTGACAGCAGCACAAAATACAATAAGT
>JBDTJJ010000276.1:0-8492 GCA_039935895.1 Bacteroidia bacterium
TTACCGCATTGCTGCACGTTTACAAATTGAACCGATGTATCGTTTGCTATGCCTGCTCCCATAATTATTGATTGAACAGTGTAAACACCCGGACTTCCATAAACTACAGATGCAGATGTTAGCATAATTTGATTGGTTGCAGAAACAGTGTTTGTTACAATGCTGCCGTTGCCCCAATTTGTTACGATAGTATAAGTTGCCAAAGGATTTGTTAAGCTGTAATTAAAGCGTGTGCTATCGGTGAAATAAACTGTATCGGTAGAATTTGAATTACAGGAATAAATATTAGATAAAGTAAATCTTCTGTTAAAAGATCTTGGAGTTGAACTGTTAGTTATTAATATAGTATCGTTTAGATGCGCCACGCAATGATAAGGAGCGATAGTATCATCATAAGTAATAGCGATGTTGTAAATACCATTTCCGGGAAGCGTTAATGAATAACTTGTTGTTGTAGTAAAGTTATTTGTTGTCATTGGGTTTGATAATGGATTACCGGAAACAGATCCGAAATAAGTTGGAGAACTTGAAGCCGGCGTAATAGAAGGTGTTAGGGTTACTAAACCATTTACACCAATATTTTTTGCTATTGTTAAATTATACGGACAAACTGGTGTTGCGCTAAAATCAATTTTTCTGATCCTGAAATTATTTACATCTGCAATAAAAAGATTGCCGGCAGCGTTTAAGCAAATAGAGTAAGGTTCGTTAAACTGTGAGTTTGCTGGAATATTTCCATCTCCTGAAAAAGTCGCCACGCCATTACCAGCTATGGTTGTGATAATTCCTGAAGTATTAACTTTTCTTAGAACATGATTTTGAGCATCGGCAATTATCATATTACCCAAAGCATCAAAAACAACTTCTGTAGGCTGGTGCAAATAGGCGGCAGTTGCCAAGCCACCATCTCCGCTGTATCCGTAATTCCAATTTCCTCCCACACCAGCTACAGTGGTAATAATACCTGAAATATTATCAATTTTTCTAATGCAATTATTTCCTTCATCAGCAATATATAAATCACCATTAGATGCGACAGTAACGCCACTTGGCCCACTAAATTGAGCTGAAGTTGCAGGGCCACCATCACCAGAATAACCACCATAACCAGGGCTACCTATACCTGCAATGGTTGAAATGATGCCGGTTGTACCGTCGATTTTTCTGATTCTGCCATTCCATGAGTCTGCAATAAATAAATTTCCGCTTGCATCAAGTGCAATGTGTCCCATTTGATCAAGTTGTGCAGAAGTTGCAGGACCTCCATCGCCGCTAAAACCGCGATAGCCTACTCCTGCAATTGTTGTAATAACGCCTGATGTATTAATTTTACGAATAACTGCAGAATATTGGTCAGCCATATATACATTGCCTGCTGCATCAACAGCAAGCCCTCTAACATTTTCAACTGAAGCAGATGTTGCTTGCCCTCCATCCCCAGTATAACTTGCTGTACCATTTCCGGCAAATGCGGTTATAATTCCGCTCGGTGATATTTTTCTGATGGCATCTGGCATTCCGATATATAAATTACCTGAAGCATCAACGGCTGTTGCAAAAGCGAATGAAAGTTTTGCTGAAGTTGCAGAGCCACCATCACCTATTATACCCTGACTGCCATTACCGGCATAGGTTGTTATCATTTGCGCTTTGGAGTGAAGGCTGCTAAATAAAATAAAGCTGAATGTAATTTTTTTTAAAGTTGATACAATGCTAACTTCTTGAAGTAAAGATTTAATCACCATGGATGCTTTTTTTAGTTTACATTAAAAATAGATAAAGCAATTTACATGTTTTTTATTGATTATTAACAATAAAAGTAAATATAGCTTCAGCCAAACGACATTCATTTTGAATTCTAATGTTTTGGGTAATGATACTGATTTAGAAATTTTATCTTTTGAATTACTTACTAATGCGCCATTTTAATTAAAAAAAGGCTAGAAAATAAAAATATTGAATGGAATGTCTAAGTCGATCCGACCACAAAAATCAATAACCAAAAACATTTAACAGCCGTTTTTTATAAAATGGCTGATGATGAAAGGCTTTCGCCTTTTCACATCAGCCTATACTTTACCCTATTTCAGTTTTGGAATTTAAACAGGTTTAAAAATCCAATAAGTATTGCGCGCCAAGAAACCATGCGCTTATCAAAAATAGGTTCAGTAAATACTTATATAAAATGCATAAAAGAGCTCGATAAATGGCAATATATAAAATACATCCCTTCTCATAATCCATTAAAAGGGAGTATAGTCAACTTGTACAATTTTAATAATACTACCGATAATGCTACTGATATATCTAACGATAAAAGCGATAATAAAACTAGTGAGAAAACTACAGGTAAAACAAAACAACAACTTGTGATACCTTCTATAAACACTATAAACAATACAAACACTTTAAACTGTGTAAACGAACACGGGCAACCACCAAAAAATAAATCAAATAATTTTTCAGATGATAGTTCAAAAAGTAATTCTAAATCAGAACAAGAGAAAAAAGAAAAAAGTTCCGCAAAAAAAGAAAGTGTTACAAAATCAACCCTGTCCCATCGAGCGCAGTCGAGATGCGAACGGCCGCTTTATGAAGAAGTCAAAAGCTACTTCGAGCAAAGCAGCTGGCCAAGTATTGAAGCTGATAAATTTTACAATTACTTTGAAAGTAACGGTTGGTTAGTTGGTGGAAAAACACCTATGAAAAATTGGCAAGCAGCGGCAAAAAACTGGATTCTAAACTCAAATAAATTCAACCAAAATGGCAAAAATAAACAAACTCCTCAGCAACATCATTCCGCAGGAAAACTCCATACCTCAACAGATAAAGATTTTAGTGAGCCCTTATGATTATGAGAAAGTATTTGAGTTTCTTATCAAAAAAGGAAAACAAGATTACGGACAAAACTTCTCAATCTTAAAGAATGATAAACCCATTATTATGAATTGGCTATACTAAAGGATTTTAAGGTTACCTGATGGACTGGCTGTTCATCCGCATCACCTTCCATTTCGCTATCGCCCATGGTATAGGTGCCACCTTCTACTTTTATCATTTCGGGGTAATTTTGGGCGTGTGTGCTTATAAAGAAGCATGTACACAGAGTTGTTATTATTGCTATTTTTTTCATGATTGTATTATTGTATTATTTTAAAAATCTACTCGTGTTTCTCATTTTGATAAAATTTTTGTTCAACCTCCAATACCTTATGTGTTCCCAGAAATTTATTCATTTCGGAAAGTAACTCGCCTTGGTCTGCAACAGGTATATAAAAAAGATGTATCTGCATGTTTTTTAAAAAAAAATCGACCGCGATGCGGTAAGTATTAAATCAATCAATCCTTCACACAACGTACAGAACCTCCCGTTCCTCTATCAGCGTGGTTACTAATCACATTTCCAGCTGCACTTGAAACATTTATATACATTGCCCCAGCTGTTTCAAATGGATTTGAACTCCACCAAAACCCAACGCCACTGTAGTCGAATTTTCCATTATAATAGCGAAAACCACAAGGTAAACCAGAGAAACCACTTTCATTTGTTCCGTTACCGCTACCAGGCCAACCTTCTTTAGTTTTCATTTTTGTTCCGGCTCCATTATCTCCTCCTAAATAATTAATTAACGTTGTCCATTCTTCATTTTTTGGAATATGCCAGCCCTCAGGTGCTAATCCTCGCGGATCATTTACGGCATACCAATTGTAAATTTTACCATAAGCTCCGTAATTTTTCGGATCAGTATCACAATAACTCCATGCTGGTTTTCCTGCTGCTTGTGCGGCATACCATTCTTGATTTGTTTGCGCTTCAGGAATAGGATCGCCATTTCGAAAATTACTTACATCCAAATTTTGAGTTTTCCATTCTTGTGTACCTATTTTCTTGGAGAATACTATTTCACTTGATGCATTGTAAATTTCTTTCAATGCACCTGTATTTGCAGAATTACAACTCCAAACGAAATTTGTTGGTTTTTTTCCATTACTGCGTTTAAGACATTCTTTAGTAGCAATTACATCAGCTTCTTCTTTTGTTTTTGCTAAACCCCAACCAAATGCCGTTCCTGCCTTGCCTTCAATTGTTCTGTATGCAGCACAACCTGTTCCTGAGAATGAAAGGACTATTGTACAATTCCCTCCCAATTTTTTGCATTCTTCAATGGCATTTTTCTCTGCCTCTAATTGGCTTGGACTATCTGCCGTCCAACCATAATAAAATCCATTACTTCTATCAATTGCCAATGCACCAAATTTGGTTGCTACTGGTTTAACAGTTGTTGTTGGTTTCTTTATGGGTTGTTTTGTTTGCCCATAAGAAAAGCTAGACATCACAAGCAATGTGAAAATTAAAATTGTATTTTTCATAATTATTTGAAGTGTTATTTAAAATTATTTTTTGTAAATAATTTGCTCATTATCCTAATGTATTTTTTCTCGTAGAAATACAAATTCGTATATTTTGACAATACTCTTATACCTTGTTAGCGGGCATCTATAATATTCTGTTGCATTTGCCTCAACAAAATATTCAATATTTAAAGCCGAGACTTGTACAACACAATTCCGTTTTCCGTTTATGATTTTATTGCAAATCTATCTTATGACTTAGGATTGGCCTACATTTATGTTAGCGATAATCCTACCGTTGTCATCAATGACTAATACGGTTTTGAATTCCTCTATTGTTGTAATAGCTTCATTAAAGTGGACAGAAAAAGTAACCGTTCCACTTCAATATTTATCATCAATTCCTGATATCTATATAACTAAAACTATTGCCTTGTATAAACTTGAGTTCCAATTTTAAAAGTCTTCGTATCAGTCTCCATAGCAAGACCAACAGTAGTGTAGTTAGTAGACCAACCTGATGAATAATATGTGTGACTCCTAGCCTCCCAATACGTTCCTTGTTTATACACAATATTGGTTAAAGAATTTCCGCCTACTGCTCCTGAAGGAGCAGGGCCAGCTTTATATACTCCATTGCCAGTTGTCATACTGATTGCTAAGACATCACCATTCGCATGTTTCCATGTGCCATTTATCGTGTTTGCTGAAACAGCGGGACTTTTAGATGCGTTAATAGCGTCTTTAGAACAAGAGACAACAAAAACACTCATAATAAAGAACAATAAAAATTTCTTAGCTTTTTTCATATTTATTTGATTTAAAAATTTCCTACTCGTAAGGCTTTTCGGTATCGCCCCGTTTTTTAAAGTGGGTTCTGTACTCCACTTTTATTTTTTCAATGTAAATTTTGTAAAATGATTTATATATAAGCTCATAATTCTTGCAAATTAAAATAATAATAGTTTATAACTCAATACCCATAAATGGGTATTTTTAAAACAGTGATAATTCAACTTTACATAACATCATATTTATACTAAATAGGTGCTGAGGGAATTGAAATGATTTTAGCGCAACTACTTTAATTAAGCTGCTTAGTGCATCTTATTGGTATTACTCAAAATTTTTATTATCGCGAACCTTGATAATAATTTACACTTTTAAAAAAAGGCGATTTATCAATTAAATTGAATATATTTAGAAATAAAAGCAGTAAAATCATGAATTCACTACAAATTAATAATGCCTTTAAAATTTGGAATAAAATTTCTATTGGAGAAATAGTCCAATCAAAAGAATTTGAATTAGAGGTTAAAAATAAACTTCTTTCTGTTTTTCAGGTGGGTGATTTTTATTATTTTATTTTTAATATTAAGGAATTAACTCTTGGGTTTATTAGTAATGAAGTAGAATCGGTTTTGGGTTATAAACCCGAAGAATTAGATTTAATTAAAATGATGTCATTAATTCATCCTATGGATTATCCTTGGTTTTTGAATTTCGAAAATAAAGTCATTGAGTTTTACTCTAAACTTAAATTAGAACAATTTCTAAATTATAAAGTAAGGTATGATTATAGGATACAGAAAAAAAATGGCGATTATTTAAGGATTTTACAACAGATAATTGTTATTGATTATAGTGCGGAAGGAGGAATACTAAAAACGTTTGGTTTACATACCGATATTTCTCATATTAAAGAAAATGGCAATCCGATGCTGTCATTTATTGGGTTAAATGGCGAGCCTTCATTTATCAATGTTGAAATTGAAAAAGTGTTTCCAATTCCATCGGAGTTTTTAAGTACAAGAGAAACTGAAATTCTTTCGATGCTCATTGACGGGAAAATATCTAAACAAATAGCTGAAGAGCTTTCTATTAGTATAGAAACTGTGAGCACACACCGTAAAAATATGTTAAAAAAAACAAACGCAAAAAACACAAGCGACCTTATTGCTAAGGCAATACTAAATGGTTGGGTTTAATATTGTAATCACACTGTCAAGTTTTAGTTTATGGGCTGTTACTGTTTAGTTTAAATATTTTTCTAAAATAAATAAGTAACTAGTTACTTAATTTCATTGCCATTTCGGTCAATATAAAATTCACGGTTACCTTGTTTTACTTTGAATTTATCATTTTCAAAATCAATAATTTTATCATAAATCAAAGGTATTAGTTCTTTACCTGTGTTATCAATAATTCCCCATTTTTTTCCTAGCTTTACTTTAGCTACAGTGTACCACCTAAATAGCATTGCTTCGTCATATTTAATTGGTGTTATTTCCTTACCCGTAGTTGCATCAATGTAACCAAATTTTTTTTTAATTTTCACCAAGGCTACCTGCACCTCATTGCTTCGTATTTCAGTTTGAATATAATTATATTTCATTAAACTTATTTCTTTTCCTGTTTTATCAATAAGCCCCCATTTACCACCATTACAATAACTTGCACCTACAAATTTACAACCCTTGTTTACGGCAATAAAAAGATTGTCGTCTGAATTACTAAGCGGTCGAGCATTGTCGTATTTTAGCGGTGTTAAAACGTTTCCTGCATAATCAAAAAATCCCCACTTACCACCGTCAGCTTTAGCATATTCATCATATATTCGTCCACCTTTATTAACAGCAATAATTTCCGAAGCAAAATTGTACATAAAATCATATTCGGGTTTAATAATTATTTCCTCTTTACTATTTTTAAGTCCATATTTTAACTGTTCATTTTTAAAAAACACTAAATCTTGTTCCTGTGCATAAACGGAGTTTACTATAAGGGCAAGGAGTATCATTGTTATTTTCATATTGATTATATTTATTAGGCAAAAAATTTTCAGTTATAAGTATTTGGAAATTAAAATTAAGTAATTTATAACACTTATTTTAACCAAATAACCTGCGCTCAAATAATATACTAGTTAGGGGTAATTGTATAATCCAATTAGATTAACCCAATTCACTAGGTTTTTATTGCTACGGAATAATGATTCTTTTTTTTTGGCGAATATTATTGTACTAGTTAATAAAAGAATACGGCACTAAAAACAATTATTTTATTATTTTTCATTCATTTTTTCATTCAATTCTTTAAATGAAAGTATAATTTCTGTTAGTTGAAGGTTGTATTTATTTACAAGTAAAGTGTTTAATATTTGTACACTTTCAATTACAGCTATTCCATCTTCTTTTATAATACTGACGTCATTATATTTCCAAAACCAAAAGTCAAATTTTCGTTTTCTTGCTAACTGCCTATCATCCATGCTATCGCAAACGTAAATAATCACATTTTCAATTTTCTCAAAAAACAATTTTAATATATATACAATTGTTAGTCCTATTCGCTCATCAGTTGCGCCCAAATCACTTACATTCCCATCTAAGTCAATATTAAATGTGTAAATATTATTAGTATGTGAAATATAACTATTTAGGATGTGCCCATAATCAAGAAAATAAATACGATAGTTTATACCACTATCAGTAATAAACTCATAATAGAGTTCGTCATTTTCAAATAGAGGGTAGTGGTTTAACAAACTTGTATTTGTTTTTTAAATCAGATAATTTACCACCTTGTTGTAAATGTTCGTGAATAGCCTTTTTGTCCTCCAACATTTTTTTCAAAATGGAAGCACCTTTAGAATTTAAAGTATTCGTATTTTTTTCTTCGCTCATTTACACTACAAATATACAAAAATAACTCTAAATAAAAAAAACAGGTAAAGTGGTGTTCCTCAGCAGGTGCAAGCAACAAACCGCGCCAAACCAAAATAGCCATTGCTTTTACTATGTCTTTTCAAGGCATTTAGCAAAAGCTATTTTGCCTTCCTATCGTCAGGCTTTTGGTTTGTCACGTTTTTTGCTCGTTGCACAGTGCTTTCGTCACGGTAGCCTACTTTGTTCTTCAAGCAGCTTTATTCATTCCGTTCCATTTCACCCGTTCCATCCGCGTTGCTACTTACACTGGGTTCCATTTCACTTCATTCATTTCAGCAGCTTTCAGTACACCGATAATGAAATCATTACCAAAATAATTGCAGGTGAAACGCCTGTTTTTGAAATTTTGATAAGGAGGTACAATCCATATTTGTATAAGATTGGTAGAACTTACGGATACAGTCATCACGA
>JBDTJJ010000277.1:0-4015 GCA_039935895.1 Bacteroidia bacterium
GTTTACCCTAACCCGGCTAATGATTACATCTTCATTGGGGTAAATATTGTACCTGAAAATGCTACTATAGAAGTGTATGATATGATAGGTAGAAAAGTATCTGCCGAAAAAATGAACGATAAATTAAACCGTATTTCTTTACAGAATTTTACCAACGGTGTTTATCACGTTCGTATCATCAGCAACAACACTATTTTGTTTGAACAAAAAATAATAAAAGCTGAATAAACGTTTACCACATTACAATAGAAAGCCCCGCAAATTGTGGGGCTTTTTTTATGCTCTTTCGCTCGTCTTGAAAATAGGTTATCGCAGAATAGAGTTATTGCTTTTAATAAATGAAAACTTACACTCCTATTCCAAAAACACAAGGTACTTTATGTATGGGAGGAGCTGTTTCTAAGCTTTTCCATTCTGCAACGGTTTTGGTTTTAATAAACTCACTATCTGAGTTTATGTTAGCTGCCAAACAGACTTTAGTATTTGCAGCAAGTGTGTTTAGTAATTCTTCTAATAAATTAACGTTACGATACGGCGTTTCTATAACCCATTGAGATTGCTGAGCAGCAAGTCTTTCCAAGTTTCTCATTTTTTGTGTACGCTGTATTTTTTCTTTTGGAAGATAGCCGTTAAAGGCAAAATTTTGTCCGTTTAAACCAGACGACATAATAGCCATAATAATAGAAGAAGGTCCGGTTAACGGAACAACTTTTACATTATTAACATGCGCAAGTTTTACAATAGCTGCACCAGGGTCTGCCACACCGGGGCAACCAGTTTCGCTCATTAAAATAACTTTTTTATGTTTCTGTAATGTTTTAAAAACTTCGGTGGTTTCTGTTTCTGATGTGTGTTCATTTAGTTCTAAAAATATTTTTTCGTCAATTTTAAAATCTCTGTCAAGGGCTTTTAAATAACGACGCGCTGTTTTTAATTCTTCTACAATAAAACAATCGCAACTATTTATAATGCTAATATTATAAGGCGCCGTCATGGCTAAAATGTGTTCGTTGCAAAGTGGTGTTGGCAATAAATAAAGTGTTGAGCTCATGTTTTAGAAACTATTTTATCTGGGTTAATATTTAATTCTTTATCATCCGTCATTTGATTAATGCAATCAACAACATCTTCTTTTCCATATCTGTAAAGCAAACTTACCAACTCATTCAATTCATAATTTTTATGATCGAGTAGTTTTAGCAGCTGCTCTTTTATCTGTACAAATATGGCTGATTTATTTTGTTTATTTTTATTTAAACACACATCGCAAGTACCACAATCTTCAAAATTAGTTTCATTAAAGTATTGTAGTATTTGTCTATTACGACAAGTATGTGTATTGCTCACAAAATCTATAACAGCCTGTATGCGTTGTTCTGCCTGCTTTTTAAGTGTATCGTAATTTTCTTTAGAGATAGTTAAAAAAGCCGCATCTACCCTACTCTGCGTAAAAATAAGTTTTGGTAAACCCGTTTGCGCAATGTAATCTACAATTTGTAGTTTATGCAAAAGCTCTAAGTTTTTCTTTACATAAGCCACATCAGCTTTTATGGCTTTTGCAATTTTAAATTCATTAATAATAATGTATTCTTCAAACAGACCGGCATAATTTCTAAGCAACGCTTTTATAAAACTATCTAATTGTGGGTTTTGCACTTGAAAATTATACAACTCGCCTTTACCAACCGTAAAATGCACTCTGGCAGGCTGATACAAGGTATCGGTGTATGAAAAATAATTTTCTTTCTCTAAAAATTTAACCGAATTATAAACCACAATTGGATGCAATTTAAAGCGCGCACTTATTTCATCCAGACTAAAATTTACACTAAGTCCGTTGCCTGCGCCAACAGCAATTTGGTAATAATTACAAATAGCCGAATAGGTTTGTTTAATTTGTTCGATACTTGGAAATGCTTGCTCTAATTGGTCTTGCAGGTTTATAATATCCGATTGATGATAGAGTGTGAGCGCATAGGCAACATTGCCATCTCTACCACCACGTCCGGCTTCCTGAAACCACGCTTCTAAACTATCTGGCAAATCTAAATGAGCCACAAAACGTACATCGGGTTTATCAATACCCATACCAAATGCGTTGGTACTTACAATAATTCGTTTACGATTATTAATCCAATCGCTTTGTTTTTTTGCGCGTTCGGTTGCTTCTAATCCTGCATGGTAAAAATCACTATTAATTTTATTTTGATTTAAAAAATCGGCAATTTCTTTCGTTTTACGCCTGTTTCTAACATAAACAATACCACTTCCTTTTGTTTTATTACAAAGATTTAAAAGCGTTTGCATTTTATTTTCATCTTGCTTGATGTGGTAATGCAAATTTTTTCTCGCAAAAGAAGTCTTAAATACTTCGTGATTTTTAAATTCTAATTGCTTGCAAATATCATCCGCTGTTTTTTGTGTTGCCGTTGCAGTAACCGCTAATAAAGGCACTTCGGGCTTTAGCTCTCTAATTTTTTTTATAGAAAGATAAGCAGGACGAAAATCATAACCCCATTGAGAAATACAATGCGCTTCATCAACAGCAATTAAATTAATATTTAATGAAGGTAATTTTCGTAAAAATAAAGGGCTCTGAATTCTTTCGGGAGAGATGTATAAAAATTTATAGCTATTATGTATGGCATTATTAAACGTGGTATCAATCTCTCTGAAATTCATAGCAGATGTAATAGCAATAGCTTTAATACCTTTTTTAGTAAGCTGCTCTACTTGATCTTGCATCAACGCAATAAGCGGAGAGACCACAATACATAAGCCTTCCATAGCTAAACCTGGTATTTGATAGCAGACAGATTTTCCGCCACCCGTAGGCAATAAAGCAAGTGTATCTTTTCCAGCTAAAACAGATTTTATAATATCTGCCTGCATAGGGCGAAACTCGTTATAGCCCCAGTATTTTTTAAGTATGTCGGCCGCTTCCACTACCTGTTTTTATCTCTTCGCTGAAATTTTTTACCTAAGCCATAGTAAAATCCAAAACCAAAATTAAGTATGCCGGTAACGTGTGTTTGGTTTAAGCCCGTTAAACTGGTTACATCTTGCAAAGCAATATTGGCCGGATTAAAAACGGTTGGCAAATAATTATACGACACAAAAATACCAATGGAAAAATTTTCTTCTACCGCAAAATTAAGACTGTACTCAGGTTCTATAAGCATTGAATTATAGGTTGTATTTAATATGGGTGAATTTACATTTACCACATTTGTAAACTTAGATGTGTTATAACCTATGTTTAGGGCAAAGGTTGAAAATATATTTTCGGTATGGTATTTATTATAACCTACTTTTAAATAACCGGTGTACATATGCATTTTGGTATTTAAATCAAAGTATTTAGCATTGGTTGTTGTAACCGGATTTGGAATAGCGTTTACACCTAATAACCCATTTTTAAAACCGAAGCCCGCAAAAAAATTATTGGCTAATCTTAAATTAAAAGAAAGATTGACTTCATAAATACCTCTAAACTTATTACGTAACACTCCATTTGACATTGGCGCAGGTAGCGTGGTAGAAAATCTAAAAGAAAATAATGATTCTTTAAAATCGGTGTGTATTCTTCTACTTTCAATGGCTTTGTCGTAGTCATCGCCTTCACTATCTTGCGCAATAAGTACTTGCGATGTAACTAAAAAAAGAAAAATATAAATGAGGTGTCGCATAATGATACTAAAGATAGCATTAATAATTTTTTTAGCAGATATTATTTGAAATATTTAGCAGATTTTATCTACTTAGAAAAAGAACCACCACGAGATCTATTTCTAGACCGCTCTTTACGTTGCCTGCTTTGAAACTTTTCGTTACCTAATTTATGTTTAGATGCATTGCGTTTAAACAAGCCCTTTTGCTCATGGTTTTGAACTTTGCCCGGTTTAGTTTTTCTTAAAGAGGCGTTTCTTGGTGCCCTGCTTCCATCACCATGAAAAATTTTATGAAAAAAACCGCCGCCGCTTGCACGGTTACTGGCAAAAGCATCGGCATTACC
>JBDTJJ010000278.1:0-4691 GCA_039935895.1 Bacteroidia bacterium
TGGGTTTTTGGCATAGAAGGCTTTTTAAATGCAACCAACGGTATTAGTACGCCGCTTATAGCTTTACCTTATATTGGGCTTTCTTTTAGGCTATAAGCTTAAATTTTTTGTATATTTGGACTTCAAAATTTAAAAAATTACCAGCGTTTATGCGCAAACTTATATTTCTGTTTATAGCTTTTTTTACGCTCTCGTCTGCCGATGTGGTCGAGTACCCGCTATTGGCGCAAAAAGATGATACACAGGCAAAAATTAAAGCTATGTACATTTACAATTTTACTAAATGTTTTGAGTGGACTAACAATAAAGACGGCAATTTTACCATTACAATTTTAGGAGAAAACACTGGTTTGGTAAGCGAATTAAGCAATATGGCGAGGACTAAAATGGTGGGTTCGCAAAAAATTGAAATTAAAAATAATACAGGAGGCTTAGATTTAGAAAAATCTAACATACTGTTTATAACGCCAGATAAATCTCATTTATTGGCCGATGTTTTAAGCAAATTTAAAGGGAAAGGCGTTTTGGTTATTACCGAAAAACAAGGCCTTGCAAAAATTGGCGCAGCTATTAATTTTATTGTAAAAGAAAATAAGCAAAGTTTTGAATTAAATAAAACGGCAGCATCAAAAGCAGGCTTAAACGTAGGCGCAAGTATTGAAAAATTAGCGGCAAACGTGTATAATTAAAAATGAAAAGGGTAAAAAACATAGCTCTATTTTGTTTGTTGTTTATGGCAACAGGCAACATCTTTGCGCAATTTAGCAAGGTAGAAAAAGCAATGTCTTTATATTCGGATAAGAAATTAGATTCTGCTTTATTAGTTATTAATCAAGCCGTTAAAAATTCTGAAACCGTAAAAGATTACCAAGCATGGATGATGCGCGGTTTTATTTATAAAGAACTTTACAAAGTAAACGAAACAAAAAACGTAACATCTCCTTATCGCGATAGCGCTTCGGTTTCTTTAATTCAATCGTTGGAGTTGGATGCTCAAAATCAAAATCCGCAAAAAACAAACACAACGCAATCATTAAAATATTTAGCATCTACTTACCATAACGACATTAACAAAAACCTAGATACTGTTTACTACAAACAAGCCATCATAAATTCTGATAAGCATAAAGCTATCATGAAATTAATTGATCCTGCTTTTAACGAAAACAAATACAACTACGATGTTTTTTCTACAGTGGGCTCTATGTTTGAAAGATGGTACGAACTAACCACATCAAAATCTTTACTCGATTTGGCTAAAACGTATCTTTTAAAAGCTTACGCAATAAACAACAATACCGATTTTATTAATAAAAATTTAGGCGTTTTATATTACAATCAGGCAGTAGATATCATTAAAAAAATGGATTACGATGTGCCTTTAGATCAATTACCAATTTATCAGGATAATTCGGTTAAATTGGGTAAGCAAGCGCTGCCTTATCTTTTAAAAGCAAGTCAAATAAACCCTGCCGATAAAGCTGTTGTAGAAGGACTTGCGGGCATATACTATTTGCTAAACGAAACAGATAAATACAACGAATACAAAAAACGTTTTGACGAAATGAGTAAGTAACCAATGGCATTTAAATTTACCATAGGCAAAAAAATTGGAGCGGGCTTTGGCTTGGTAATTTTGTTTACGTTAATTGCTTTTATTATTACCAATATTGTTATAAACGATAGTAAAAAACAAACCGATCAGGTGGTGCAGGTGGTTACGCCAAGTGTAACTTCGTTAGAATCTTTTCACCTTAAATTACAACGCTCTCAAATTTTAGTTACCAAATGGTATCACGTGCAAAGTTCGGACGATGATCCATTTAAAAAAGAATTACGCGAGTTGATTAAATATAAATATCCTCAAGTGAAAAAGAGCATTGATAGCCTTTCTGTGAATTGGACAGAAGACGAAAAAACCCAAATAAAAACTATTTTTTCTTTAACTGACAAACTTTTTACACGTTATCAGGATGAAATTATGCAACCCTTAAATTCATTTTCTGCTTATGATGATGCTGATATAAAATTTCCGGTGCAAATAAGTTTAGAAACTGCCGACGACAAATTAAAAATAATTTACGATCAACTTAACGCTCTTATCGATTCGCAAAAAAATAATGCAGATGTGGTTACCAAGCAAATGTTTACTTCCTTCGATTATTTATTAGATTTTGTAAAATACCTTGGCATTTGTTTAGTTATTGGCGGCGTGCTTATTGCATTTTTTACCATTAGAACGATTGTAAAGCCTGTTCAAAATTTAAAAAATATTTTGCAGGATATGAGTTTTGGTGTTCTTCCAAAAACAAGCTTAAAATATAAAACAGATGAAATTGGTGATATGAACGTCGCTCTTAACGGATTGGTTTCATCTTTAGAATTAACTACCGATTTTGCTCGCGAGGTAGGTAGTGGAAATTTTAACTCGTATTATAAACCGCTTAGCGAGCAAGATAAATTAGGACACGCCTTACTAAAAATGCGTACCGATTTAGCTGAAAACGAGCGCGTACTCGAACAAAAAGTAATTGAGCGTACCGAAGAAGTTGTTAAACAAAAAGAAGAAATACAGGTAAAAAGTACGCAGCTTGAAACGCTTTATAAGCAAGTAACCGATAGTATTCGTTATGCAAAACGTTTGCAAGAAGCCATTCTACCTGCCGATTCGGCTGTTAAGCAAATTTTACCAAAATCGTTTGTATTGTTTAAACCAAAAGATATTGTTAGCGGAGATTTTTACTGGATAAATCAAATAGAAAATAAAGCTTACATAGCTGCTATAGATTGCACTGGGCATGGTGTTCCGGGTGCGTTTATGAGTATTGTAGGGTACAATATTTTAAAAGAAATTACTTTTAATGATGAAAAAGCCATTGCTCCGTCCGTCATTATGGATAAAATGAGCAAGGCCGTTGTAAAAACTTTAAATCCAAAATCGGGCACTGCCGAAAACACCAACCAAACTAAAGATGGTATGGATATGAGCCTGTGCTGCGTAGATTACGATAAAATGGAACTGCAATACGCAGGCGCTTTTAACCCACTTTATTTAATTCGTAACGGCGAGTTAATACAATACAAAGCAGATAAATTTCCTATAGGATTTAGAGTTGATGCCGACATACAAAATTTTAAAAACAACATCATTCCACTTCAAAAAGGAGATACATTTTACATTTTTAGCGATGGATATGCCGATCAGTTTGGCGGACCAAAAGGTAAAAAATACATGTCTGGAAACTTTAGAGATTTGCTAATCAAAACCAGTGAACAACCTATAGAAACTCAAAAAGCCTTTTTAGATAAAACCATCGAAACATGGCGTGGCGGTTTAGAGCAAGTAGATGATATTCTTGTCATTGGTATTACTGTTTAATTTTTAATTCGTTGGAATTTAAGTGCTTCTTCATTGCGAGCCGCAGGCGTGCCAATCTCATAATAAAAAAGATTGCTTCAGTCGTGCCTCCTTCGCAATGATTGCAAGCATTTTTTTGGGATTGAATCGGAGAATTATGAAAGTGGTCTAATCCCTGCCGCAAAATAAACAACTTAAAAATAAAAAATCCCGAGCGTTAACTCAGGATTTTTTTTAATCTATATTAATTACAAAACTATGCTTCAGTAGCTAGGGCTGTTGCTTCATCTGCCGCAACTTTTACTGCTTAACTACACGCATATAATTGCCTTGCGCATTTACAAAGTAGATACCTGGCGCTTGCTGGCTTATATCTAGTTGGGTTGTATTATCTTTTGATATTTTTTTATACACTACTTCTCCTAAGGCATTATAAATTGTAATTGCCCCTAATTCGGTTAGAGATTGTATGGTAACAATGCCATTTGATGGATTTGGATATACATTTAGTGTTTTACTACTACCATATTGTTTAATGCCAGTAGCTCTATTATTTGCCTGATTACTATGTGATTTTATTTTGGCTGCCATTGTACCATTGTAGCCGCCCATTGCAAGGCGTTGAGTAACATCACAGTTAAAGCCATCAGCTTCTACTCGCCAATTACCGTTTAAATAACTTCCAAAATTAGGATCACTTAAGGTTGTTTGTGTTCCGGCTACCGATCCAATTGTATTCCATACGCCAGTGCTATTATCATCTCTTTGTAAATAAAAATTAGATACAGGAGTGGTTTGACCTTCTACATCATACAAATTCCATGTAAATACGCCAGAACCATTGCTTGAAATATAAATACTGTTATTATAAGGGGCTAGTTGGCTGTAATTACCGCAAGTGTCTTTAGATTGTAGTTTATAACGGTAAGGTGGTCTCTCGGAGGCCGACGAGGCACCCATCACCATCAAGGATCCGACCGGCGTGCTCCTGGCACGGATCGAGATCGGCGCGCCCTCGGCCGAGCGCCTCCACAAGGCGTCGAAGGCGGCGCGGCGCGTGGCCATCTTCACGCACGCCGAGCTGTGGCAACTCCGCAAGGAGGCGGCCACCAAGGCCATCCACAAGCTGGAGGCCATCGAGGTCTGGCGCTTCGAGCCCAGGTTCCTCGACGCCATCGTGGCCAAGATGGAGCGCAACACGAAGCTCGAGCTGACGCGCAACGACGGCCAGCTCTACATCGCGCTCGGCGGCGAGACCATCGAGGCGACGCTCACCGTGACGTCGCTCCTCACGCCGGCCGCGGAGAGCTGAGGGCTCGATGATCGGCATCAC
>JBDTJJ010000279.1:0-3513 GCA_039935895.1 Bacteroidia bacterium
GAGATAACCAAAATTAAACCTGCTGGATTGACAATAACGTATGTAGATATTTCTTCAAAAATGATTCAGTTGTCAAAAAAAAGAAACATGGGTTTAAACACCGTTGAATTCATAGAGGCATCGGTTGAAGATTTATCATTTGCCGAAAAAAAATACGACGTAATATTAACGCCATTCTTATTTGATGTTCTTTCGCAATCAACCTGCCAACACGTATTTAAAAAACTTACAGCCTCTTTAAAAACAAAAGGATTATGGTTCTATACCGATTTTTTTCTTTCAGATAAAAGTAAATATTGGCAAAAATTTGTATTAAAAATAATGTATGTTTTTTTTCGATTTACATGTAAGATAGAAGCCACTAAATTACCTGCCGTAGAAATTTATTTTTCAAAATACGAAACAATTTTTCATAACACCTATTGCAAACATTTTATCGTTTCCAAAGTCTTCAGGCAACCTTAATATAGCTTGCTTTTAAAATTTACGAAGTAGTCTGCTCTGCTTTATTCAATCTTATTACATCAGCCAAAGCCTTTAAAGCGCGGTCGTGTTTTTTTACAAACGGGTTATCTAAATCCCAAACATAACCAGCTAATACCGAGCATATTTGTTTTTTAAACTCAGGCCTAACATCCTTAGCAAAAAATATTTCGCTCAAAGTGCCGTCGTACCATGCCATTACGTAGCTTCTAAAAGTATCAACGCCAATGTTAGTTGGTTTCATAAACTCTTCTTCCCAATCTACTTTTGTGCCTTGCAATTGTTTTACAACTAAGTTTGCTGCACGCTGACTAGAAGATACCGCTAAAGTAACGCCCGATGAAAACACTGGATCTAAAAACTCGGTAACATTGCCAGTTAATACAAATCCATCACCATAAAATTTATTAGTGGTAACACTCCAACCTTGTATAGTGCGAGGTTCAAAAACAAATTCTTTATCGCCAAAACGCTCTTTAGCATTTACCTCACTATTAATTAAAAAGCGTAATTGTTCTTCTTTAGATAAATGATTAGTCGCTTCAAAAAACGCTTCATCGCCAACAAAACCAACCGATGTATTTCCGTTAGAAAAAGGAATTGCCCAAACCCAAACTCCGGGTTTATGCACAATAATAGTAATACGATTTGGGTCGTCAAAATTTAAACGATCAGGATCTTTAACATGCGTAAAAACTGTTTTACGAGTAGGCATATTACTTTGCTTATCTAAATTAAAAAGCCTTGGTATAACACGGCCATAGCCACTTGCATCAACAATAAAGCGTGCTTTTATTTGTTCTTCAACTCCATTTTTATCAACTACTGTTGTAACAGAATCTGTTCCATAAAATTTTATATCGGTAACTGTTGTTTCAAAATCAAGCTGTACGCCTTGTTTTTGGGCAGCTCTCGCAATAGTCATATCAAAATCGGCACGCGGCACTTGCCAAGTCCACTCCCACCCTTTGGTAAATTGCTCGCTAAATTTAAAATCGCATACATCATTTCCGCGCACAAACTTAGCGCCAAATTTTTGCTGAAAGCCTTGTTCTTTTATTGCATCCAATAAATTAGCTTCTTCCAAAGCTTCCATAGAACGGGGCAATAAACTTTCGCCAATTACAAAACGAGGAAATTTTTCTTTTTCTACCATACGGACTTTCAATCCGCTTTTATTAATAATACTCGAAGCCACAGAGCCAGCAGGACCTGCACCAATTACCAATACATCTACACTTGTCGTTTTCATATTTTTAGAACTAAATAAAAATCACTTCAAATATAAGATTTTGTTTACCATAATTTAACAGAGAATTTATTTTTTGGGCGTTACGGCTCTTCGTCATTTCGAGCGAAGTACAGAAATCTTTAGCGTCGTCGGGCTTTGCGCTACAAATCCTCGGCGTTTGTTATTTCGATCGACGTCAATATTTATTTTTAATATATTGATTCATAATAACTTGAATAATACTATTTAATTGGTTAAAGCATGGTTAAAACAATATTGTAATCTTGAGAGTAGAGATCTAAGTTAGATATTACAGAGTGGTTTTTGCGTTGCTTAGAACGAGCTTTAAATACTACGGACGATTTACTAATGCGTGTACTAAACAAAACAAAATTTTGGGATAAGCATGTACAAACAACTATCAATGAGAGACAACATTTATTAATAGATAAATTATTTGATGGCTTTACCGGAAAATTTACCTCTTCTAAATGGGCTAAAATTGTTAAGTGTTCGCCTGATACAGCACTACTATATATAAATTATTTAATTCAAAAAGGTATTCTTCAAAAAGAACCTGCCGGCGGAAGAAGAACAAGTTACATTTTAAAGTAGAGTTACTCTTGAATGAACAAAAGCAATTATTCGCAGTAATGTGTTGCATTAAGTAAATTTGATTCTAAGGCCGACAAAAAAATAGATTGAAAAATGATTCTAAGACCGACCTTTGGTTATGAGTTGCTTCTTGATGATAATTTAAAAAAACTCATATTTAGAGGCAGTAATCTTTTCTCTTTCTATATTTTAAAGTATAGGATTTTAAAATACATGGAATAAAAAAAAATCGTTCGAGGCATATTAAGTAAAGAAATTTAACTCTTAAGCAGTAAATTAATTCTGTTAAGTTAGGTGTAAATGCTGGAGATTAGAATATTTTAGAACAAAATCATACAAAAGGAGCACAAAACTGCGCATAATTATTGCACACCTGCTAGAAGATTTTGAGTGATAAAATTAAGTAAGCTAAATTTCATTTTTTTATTTCTACTATATGCACTTGCCTATATATTGTTTACTATCTATAATTCATCTTTTCTTCCTATCTTTATCGGGTATAATATGCATTAAATTAGATATGAGTGATAGCTCAATTAAGCCAGAATTAGAAATAGAGCAAAGAAATTTTAACGTTAAACGTTTTCTACTCAAATATGTAAAATATTGGTATTTATTTGTTCTTTCGTTAGCTATTGCATTAGTGGTAGCCCGTTATTATAATTGGATTGCTGCACCTTTATATCGCTCGTCTTGCCGTATAATTATTAAAGATGAAAATGCGGGTGGCGAAGCCATCTTAAAAGAACTGAACGATTATAAAAGAAATCGTAATTTAGAAAACGAGATACAAATTTTAAAATCAAACTCGCTTATAGCTAAAGCAGCATCGCAATTAGAGTTGGGCGAAACTTATATTTTACAAGGAAAACTAAAATCGACGGAACTATATACTAAATGTCCTTTTCAGTTAAAAGCTGATACCCTTACTGATGCTGCTGCCTTTTACGAATTGGATATAAATATTTTAAATAGCAAACAGTTTGAACTGACTTATTTTTTAAAAAATAACGATGATAAAAAAAAGTCTGCGCAATATACTTTTAATAAAACTATTACAAATGAATTAGGTACGTTTAAAATAGTAAAAAGAAAAAGTTTTGATAGCACGCAATTTGATAACGCAGCTTTCGATAAAAAAAAATTTAAAATATTTTTTAATCCAATTGAAAATATCGTTAGTT
>JBDTJJ010000280.1:0-9891 GCA_039935895.1 Bacteroidia bacterium
GCATTTTAATGCTATTTTTTTTATCTGAATTATTTGACATGAAAAATAATAATATTCAAAAATTAACATGGGTATCTTCCATAGCATTTTTGCTTTGCTTTTCTATGTATCTTATTGATTATAGAGCAAGTATAGAGAGCGTGTACGCTCCTACTTATCCAAAATGGAAAGAAGAATTAGTAAAACACCAAGCAGATTCTACATACAACCCACGCATACACCCAGGTACTGACCCATGGGAGGTTAAACTATAAACTTAAAACTTACGAGCAGTTTCTCTTTCAATATCGCGTTTTTTAATATCCTCGCGCTTATCAAACGATTTCTTTCCTTTTCCAATGCCTATTTCCAGCTTAGCATAGCCGTTTTTACTAATAAACATACGCAAGGCAATAATAGATGTGCCGGCATCTTTCATTTTACGTTCAATTTTATTAATCTCCACTTTGTTTAATAAAAGTTTACGTTCGCGCATGGGGGCGTGATTATAAAAAGAAGCTTTTTCGTATTCGGTAATGTGTAAGTTTCTAATAAATAATTCGTCGTTTTTCAAAAAGCAATAACTATCCGCTAAAGAAACTTTACCTTCTCTTATCGATTTAATTTCGGTACCTTTTAATACCATTCCGGCAATAAATTTATCCGAAAAAGAATAATCAAACGTCGCCCTTCTATTTAGTATATTAATGTTATCACCACTAGCACCCATGCTGCAAAAATACATATTAAACCGTATATTTGTTAGCTATGTTAACGCTAAAACCCGCTACCGAAAAAGATTTTCTAACGATAGAAAAACTGGCTCATTCTATCTGGCATAAACATTATGTGCCCATTGTTGGGGTAGAGCAAGTAAATTATATGTTAGCCAAAATGTACACACAACCTGCTTTGCAAAAACAAACAGAAGAAGGTCAGCAATTTTATTTGGTTATAAATGACGAAAAAGAGAGTGGATTTATTTCCATTAGCTCCTCTAACCAAAAAGATTTAATGTTGCATAAATTCTACATTCTTCAAGAAAGGCAAAACACAGGCTTAGGCACACTAGTTTTTAATAAAATAACCCAAGAGGTTTACACCCCAACAACCGTTCGACTTACGGTTAACCGACAAAATTTTAAGTCTATAAATTTTTATTTTAAAGTAGGTTTTAAAATTGAAAAAATTGCTGATTTTGATATTGGAAATAATTACTTTATGAACGATTTTGTGATGCTTTGGCAAAACAAAAAAATGATACCTTTATAGGCTATAACCTTAAACAAAAAATGAGCAAACATAAAATTGTAATAGAACCCGGCAAAGAAAATGGTGCATACTGGCGGGATTTATGGAACTCAAGAGAATTACTCTATTATTTAACTCTTCGAGATATTTTAATTCGCTACAAACAAACTTTATTAGGTATTGCCTGGAGTGCTTTTCGCCCCTTATTAACCATTATGGTTTTTACGGTTGTATTTGGCAAAATAGCCCATTTACCAAACAACGGCGCACCCTATGCTATTATGGTTTGTTGCGCTATATTACCTTGGCAATTTTTTTCAAACGCATTATCTGATGCCAGTAACTCACTTGTAAATAATTCTGAAATACTAACTAAAGTATTTTTTCCGCGTATGATATTTCCTATTAGCGCTATCTCTATAAGCTTGGTAGATTTTGTAATTTCTTTTGGCATACTTTGCTTACTGATGTTATTTTATGGTTTTATGCCCGCTTGGACAATCATAACACTCCCCCTGTTTTTAGCTGTTGCATTTATAACCGCTTTGGGAGCAGGTTTTTTTATAGCCTCGTTAAATGTTCGTTTTCGCGATTTTAAATTCATTATTCCGTTTATGTTACAATTGGGTTTATTTATTTCTCCCATAGGATATAGCAGTTCGGTTATTCCGGAAAAATGGAGATTAATCTATTATTTAAATCCAATGGCTGGCGTTATAGATGGTTTTAGATGGGCTGTGCTTGGTAATACACAACTGTATTTGCCTGGCACCTGTTTGTCGGTTGGTATTTCATTAGTTATACTTTTATTAGGAATTAGGTTTTTTAGAAAATTAGAAAAAGAATTTGTAGATATAATTTAATTAGTATGAGCGCAGTTATTACCGTAGAAAATTTAGGAAAAAAATACCGCTTGCGTCATCAAAAACAAGAAACGTATGCAACCCTGCGCGATACCATTACGCGCGGTGTGAAAGATATTTTTTCATCTAATAGAGAAAACAAATCAAACATTGAAGAGTTTTGGGCTTTAAAAAATGTAAACTTCGAAATTAAAAAAGGAGAGCGCGTGGGTATTATTGGCAGCAATGGTGCAGGCAAATCTACCTTGTTAAAAATACTTAGCCGGGTTGTACATCCAACCGAAGGCCGCATTACAATGGATGGAAAAATTGCCAGCTTATTAGAAGTGGGTACTGGTTTTCACCCGGAATTATCGGGTAGAGAAAACATTTATTTAAACGGTGTTATCCTAGGTATGACTCGCAAAGAAATTCAAAAAAAGTTTGATGAAATTGTTGCCTTTTCTGAAATAGATAAATTTTTAGATACCCCTGTTAAACGTTATTCATCTGGTATGTTTGTGCGTTTAGCTTTTTCGGTGGCTGTGCACATGGAACCCGATATTTTAATTGTAGATGAAGTATTAGCTGTTGGCGATGCTCAGTTTCAAAAAAAATCTTCCGCAAAAATGGAATCTATTAGTAAAGATGAAGGGCGCACTATTTTATTTGTTAGCCATAACATGCCAGCCATGACAAAGCTTTGTCCAACATCCATCTATTTAAAAGACGGCACGGTAAAACGTATTGGCAATACCGAAGAAGTTGTAAACGAATATTTAATTGCCACCAACGCATTATAATATTGCATGAAGTCAATTTGTTTTTTTTGCAGTTATTCTACTTCCACTACCATTGCAAATTACATTCAATATTACCTTAAAGAATTAGCTAAACATTTTACGCAAGTAGTTTTTATAACGAACGAAAAAACTTTATCGGTTGAATCATTATCTTTTTTAGAAAAAAATAAAATAGAACTTCTTTTTGTTGAAAACGAAGGTTATGATTTTGGCATGTGGTATAAAGGCATGTTAAAGTATAATGCAGAAAATTATGATAGAGTTGGTTTGGTAAACGATTCGTGTATATTATTTAAACCCTTAGACGCTTATTTTAATTGGTTAGATAAACAAGAACTAGATTATGCAGGCATGGTAGATTCTATTGAGTTTGCGTATCACATACAATCGTTTTTTTTAATATTAAATAAAAAGGCTATTGAACCCGCTTTCAGTTTTTTTAAACAACATGGCTTACACAACGACAGAGAAGATGTTATTAAAATTTACGAATTAGGTTTATGTAAACATATACAACAACAAGGTTTAAAAGTAGGTGTTTGGCAAATAACACAGGGCGCAAACCCATCGCTATATGCTGCCGAAAAAATGATACGAAACGGATATCCGCTAATAAAGAAAAAAATATTATTTAATTCATTTTCAGCTATAGAATACAATATTATAAAAAGGCATACTTTGCATCATAATCCAAATCATTATATTTCAATTATAAAAGCAGTAAGTACAAATAGCAAATCATTTGATTTTAACCTATTAAAAGCAGATGGATATAACCCTGATTTAAAAAAAATAAGATTACTACAACTAGCTACTATCCGTTATAAAATGAAAGAAAAAATTAAATCTCCTTTTAAAAAAATATATAGGATGTTACATATAAGACATTTACGGAATCTATTAAACTTCCGGATAAAACAAACAGCAAATTTATTTGGCAATTTGTTTCACTATAAAATAAATACAAATACTAAAGTTGCCGTTTGCTTAATTTGTAAAGATGAAAATCATTATTTACAAGAATGGCTTACTTACTACAGAAGCATTGGGATTAACCATTTCTTTATTTACGATAACAATAGTAAAATTCCTATTTCAGAAACTTTGGCAAATGAAAAAGATTGCACCGTAATTGAATGGAAAGAAGATCAGCTTGGAAAACAAATGAACGCTTATTTTGATTGCTGTAAAAAAAACAAAAATTACGACTGGATATTATTTATTGATACAGATGAGTTTTTAATACTAAAAAAGCACAAAACGGTTCAGGATTTTTTAAGCGAGTATAATTACTTTTCGGGAGTGGGTATTAATTGGATATGCTATACAGCTTCGGGTTATGAAAACAGAGTTGAATGGTTTAAATTCAATAAATTTATCCCGTTAAGTAATGAGATTAACAATCATATCAAATCTTTTGTGCGCCCAAAATACGTTACACAAGTACAAACCGACCCGCATCATTTTGCAGTTACCACAGTAAATGAGCATAAAGAACTTATTAACGGTCCGTTTCATAAACACTCTAGCGATATTGCTTTTATACGACACAATCTTACCAGGAGCAAAACGGAGTATTTAGATAAAATAAGTCGGGGTAGAGGCGACGGAGCTCCCTCTCCACATTCTATAAGAGCGTTTTATGAATTAGATGAACAAGCAACCGAAACAGAAAAATAATATGCTAATAAGTGTTTGCATACCCACCTACAATGGAGGGAAATATTTAGAAGCCTGCTTACAATCGGTTTCCCAACAAACCTTTACCGATTTTGAAATAATTATTTGTGATGATTGTTCTGCTGATAACACCCTTGAAATTGTAAAAGCGTTTCAGCAAAAAGATACGCGCATAAAATTATCCATCAACCAAAAAAACTTAGGCTTAGTTGGTAATTGGAATCGTTGTTTAGAACTTGCCCAAGGTGAATGGATAAAATTTGTTTTTCAGGATGATTTAATAACGCCTACTTGTCTGCAAAAAATGCTTGGTTTGGCAACAGATAAAACACAAATGGTTTTATGTGAGCGAGAGTTTATTTTTGAAAGCGAAGTTGCCAACGATATTAAATTAGAATACACCAACAATGTGCTGCGCATGTACAAAGCCATTGGCAAAGAAGGCGTACAACATCTTTCGCCACAAAAAGCATGCGATTTAATAAACAAATATGTGCCTGCCAATTTTTTTGGAGAACCCACTTCTGTTCTATTTCGCAAATCGGTTATAAATGAAATTGGCATTTTTAATCCAACTATCAATCAACATTGTGATTTGGAATATTGGCTGCGCTTAGCCAGCGCTTATGGTTTTGAATACACATCAGAAAAGTTAGTCAGCTTTAGAATCCACAACTCATCTACCACACAAAAAAACAATGCAGAAAAATATTTTAGCATATTTTATGTAGAACGAATTGTATTAATTTATTTATTGCTATTCAACCCAATTTATAAATCGTACAGAAAGCATAGTTCTTTATTTGGCTTGTTTAATTTGCGTTATACTTTATTCTACGTTATTTACCATGCCAATGTATATGCTAAAAAAAATGGCACAACAATTCAAAACGAAATGGAGCTGCTAAAAGAAAAATATCCAAAAGTAAAAGAGCTTCAAAATCAATATTTCTTTTATGCTCCTTTAAACATAGCTATTCGTCCTTTTAGAAGGTTTTTTGCTTACCTAAAAAACAAGAAGAAAATTTAAAATGAAATCTATTTGTTTTTATAGCAGCTATTTTACGCAAGATTACATTCCATACTACGTAAAATTTTATGTAGAAGAATTAGAAAAACATTTTACCGAAATAATTTTCCTGACTAACGAAAAAAAAATGCAAGAAAGTGACCTTGCTTATTTAAAACAAAAAAACATTACCTTAAAATTTGTATCAAACGAAGGTTTTGATTTTGGCATGTGGCATAAAGCATTTAAAGAATATGCACCTTTAAAGTACGACAGGGTTGCTTTAATAAACGATTCGTGTGTATTATTTAAACCCCTTACCGATGTTTTTAATTGGGTAAACAATACTAATTTTGATTATTGCGGATTGGTTTCATCTAATAGCATAAACTACCACGTGCAATCTTACTTTATTATTATTAATAAAAATGCTATTAAACCTGTGTACGATTATTTTATGCAACACGGCTTAATTAGCGATTATAAAAAAGTAATTCTTACTTACGAAATTGGTTTAAGTGCGCATTTAAAAAAATTAAATCTAAGTGTTGGCACTATGTTTACGAGCAAAAAAGATATAGCCGCCCAAAACCCATCTTTTTTAGTGATTGAAGATTTTATAAAAGATGGCATGCCAATGATTAAAAAGAAAATTATTTTCCGTTCATATCGCAAGGGAGAATATCTTTCTATGCTACGAATGAATTTTAATTTAAACCAAAATCATTATATCAAATTAATTAAAGAAGTAAATAAAAATATCCCACTTATTAATTTCGACTTAGCTATAAATGATTTTAAGCGCCCTAATAACTTTGATATTTACAGCTACAACATCGTGTTGTTTTTTTATCGTTTATTTAAAAAAAGTAAATTTCTGACAATGGTGTTTCACAAATTTATTCTTATTCGCCGGAAATTGCGTGGCGATACCAGTACCAATATTTTAGCGGGTACAGATACTTCAATTCAAAAATAAATTACTTGAAAAATAATTCCAACATATTATTTCTATTAGTAAACTACTACAACGAGAAAGAGCTGTGCGCCTTTATTAATGAGCAATTACAGCCTACAACAAATCATTTTATAGAAATAATAATTACGGATAACGGAAGTAAAGAAGCATCGCTATTAACTCAAATTGAAACTCAATACGATAATGTTACGTTAATTAAATCACAAACTAACTTAGGTTATTTTGGCGCAGCCAACTTGGGTTTAACGCATTATTTAAAACAACATACAGCATATCCGCAAGCTGTAATTATATGCAATACAGATATTACATTGCAGTCAGATTTTTTTAAGGTATTACAAAATAAATTAGCCTCGCAAAACTTTGATGTACTTGGTCCATCTATTTATTCAACCTTTTTAAAACATTATCAAAATCCTTATATTATTAATCGAACATCAAAAAGTAAATTGCAATTTTTGCATTCTGTTTCATCTAATTACCTTTTATATAGTGCTTTTACAGCCTACCATGTTTTAAAAACTAAAATAAGTGGTGCTGTTTCTAACAAAATAAATACATCATTAAATCCTTACGCTTTACATGGTTCGTTTATGATTTTTAATAAAACCTTTTTTACAAAAGGCGGCACTATAAATTACCCAGCTGTTTTGTTTGGCGAAGAACTTTTTATTGCAGAGCAAGCTTTAAAGTTAAACTTAAATATAGTGTATGAACCTACCTTGCAAGTAGAACATAACGAACATGCAACTACGGGTATTTTTAAATCGCATAAAACTGTTGCATTTTTGCATCAATCATATACGTATTTACTTAAAACTTTCTTTTAGTTTATAAATCGCTAAATGCTGTAGCAATTTTTTTTGCTGTAGTTTCAAATTCTTCCTTAGTAAATTTCATTTTAGGATTAGAAAAATTTATATCTCTTTCGGTTTGAGCAGGTATTAAATGTATATGTGCATGCGGCACTTCAAAACCCAAAACAACAGATGTTACTCGCTTACAAGGCACAGCATTTTTTAAAGCCAAGGCAACTTGTTTAGAAAACTGCATAAGCTGCAAGTAAGTTTCGTTATCTAAATCATATAAATAATCTATTTCTTTTTTAGGAATAACCAAGGTATGTCCTTCCATTAACGGATTAATATCTAAAAAGGCAAAACAAAATTGATTTTCGGCTACTTTGTAGCAAGGTATTTCTCCGGCAATTATTTTAGAAAATATGCTTGGCATAAAACGAAATATTAATTCTTCTTTTTTCTAAAATATAATAAAGAACTACTAGCCGATACAAATTCATATCCATTTTTATCCATATACTCTAAAGCAGCAATTTTCCATTGCAAATTATCTTCATAGTACATATTTCCATCTATAGCCTTATAATCTAAATTTAGAGAAACAGATGCTTTTCCCTTACGAGTTACAGAAACCTCACCTTTTGCCCATTGTAAAATGGCATATTCATATTTAGTTGCAATTGAATCTAGCTTAGAAGCTGTTTGTGCCAAACAATTAAAATGTAATGCAATCAGCAAAAAAAAAGCTGCAAATGTTTTTTTCATAAATTTTGATTAAAACTTAAACCGTTCTAAAAAATATATTATACGTTTATTTCAATCACTTCAAACGGAATAACGCCTGCCGGAACGGTAATTTCAATTTTATCGCCTACTTTTTTGCCCATTAAACCTTTACCAATAGGCGAATCGACAGATATTTTACCTTCTTTTAAGTTAGCTTCACTTTGGGTAACAAGGGTATATTCTACTATTTGTTTTGTCTTGATATTTTTAATTTTCACTTTGGTAAGTATCGAAACTTTGGATGTATCTAATGAACTTATATCTCTTAAACGTGCATTTGAAAGTGTATCTTCTAACTTAGCAATACGCGCTTCTAACATGCCTTGTGCTTCGCGTGCGGCATCGTATTCGGCGTTTTCACTTAAATCGCCTTTATCTCGAGCTTCGGCAATTTGTCTGGTTATGCTATGACGCTCTTTTGTTTTTAAAAAATGAAGTTCGTCGGTTAGTTTTTTTAACCCTTCTTCGGTAAAATACGATATGGCTTGTGGTTGTGACATGGTGTTATCTTTTTAAATATAGAAACCCGCCATTTAGGGACGGGTTTCTTACACAAATTTAGTAAATAATTTTTTGTTTTACAAATTCACTCTCAATCCAAAGGTATTTACACCGCTAAATGCGCTGGTAGATCTGTAAGAATAATCAATTGCAAAAGTTGATTTTTTATCTTTACCAAAAGGTAATTGTAACGTTGCTCCTGCACTAGGCCCTGTAAATGTATTAACAGATAGGCTGCTTGTACCACCATGTTTTTCGTACGTATAACCACCGCGTATCATTACAAACTTTTTTATCGCAAATTCAAGTCCACCGGTGTATAAATCGTTTGTAAATGAATTGGATGTAAAGTTAGCTGCAACGGTTAAACGAAAATCTTTTTTTAGGCCGGCAGTATCTTTTGTTAAATAAAAATCATATCCTCCGCCAATATTAAGGCAAGAAGGTAATTCTATTCCGGCAGATTTATTTTCGAAAGAGGCTGTATATCCGTTTACAGAACTGTTATATTGTGTACCATTTAATACGTTTGCATCAAAAGATAAACCATCTCCGTTATAACTCATTTTAGGACCTACATTACGTAAAGCTATACCAAAATGCACTTGGTCATATCTACCTGTGTGGTATTGAACCCCAGCATCAATGGCTATTCCGCTGGCTTTTACGTTATTGATAGACTCTTGTATAATACGTACAGTAGCTCCGCCATATATGTTATCGGAAAATCCTTTTGCATAGGATAAACCAATATTAATAAAAGATGGGTTATAAGTTGCCCCTGTTCCATTAGGAAGATCGGTTGTGGTAATTCCTATGGCTCCTGCGCTCATAGACATAACATTTATGCCTATACAGCCCGTAGAACCTACATGTTGCGTTAAACCAAAATTGTTAATAGTTATACCAGAACCTCCTAACCAATTGGTATGGCTAAACATAACTTCTGTTTTGCGTGTAAAAGCCATACCAGCTATGTTAGAAAACATAGATTCTAAGCCTCTAACACAAGATGAGTTAGCGTTACCCCAACCACTTGAACTGGCGTAAGGATTAATTAACAGCTCTTGCGCACCCGCAGAACCACCTCTATCAGGATTACCTGCATAAGATGCCATTGGAACCGCAGCTAAAGCGGCTAACAGGGTACTTGATATTATTTGTTTAAGTTTCATATTCTTTAATTTATTAATTAAACCTTAAAAGGATTGTAAATCATAAGGACGCATTACACCAAACCATTTAATAATTCTTTCTCCAA
>JBDTJJ010000281.1:0-2910 GCA_039935895.1 Bacteroidia bacterium
GCAAAGCTGTTATTACCGGATTTTTTTTGTTTAAATATTCACTTATAAAAGTGCGCGTTTCCAGTAAAATATCGTCCCAAGTAATAAAATCGTGTTTGGTAACAGTAATATAATTAGCCGAAATAAATACTAATTTAACAAATGGGAATTCAAATAATTTTTGAGCCAACGGAGCTTGTTTGGTTTCGGTAATATTGTTGTATTGAGCCGTAGCACCTGCTTCCAACAACATCTTATTAGCCACAAACTTCATCGAAGAAGGGTTAGGTGTTGATTCTGCGTAAATCATATAAGGAATTTCAGGTGCGTCCATGGCTTAAAATTTGTTTATTTGTACTTGCAAAGATACGCTACTTTTAATTTGAGTTATGCAATTTTTTTGATTTATAGCTGGTTGCCACCTATAAACAATTTTGTACCTTTGTGTATGCCCCCTCAACTATCCGAAATACTTAAATTAAGTTTGCCCGAAAGAGTTTTATGGGCAGAAACTATTTGGAGTAGTATTTCTGCTGAGAATAAATTAATTAAAACGACTCCACTTTCTGCGAAAGAAAAAAAATTGTTAGATAAAATTTCCGTGGAGTTTGAGGAAAATCCACATATAGGTTCTCCTTGGCACGAAGTCAAAAAAAGAATTACGTCGCGTAAAAAATAGAAATGTATTCGGTTACCATACACGCTGAGGCCGAAAAGCACCTTGCTAAATATTATTTGTATTACGAAGAGCGGTTGCTTGGCTTAGGCGATGAGTTTATTTCTTCAGTAGAAAAATGTATTCATTATATACAAAAAAATCCGGTAAGTAACGAAGTAAAATATAAAAATTTCAGGATGGCCATGATTGACCGTTTTCCTTATGGTGTTTTTTATTTAGTAAATCAAAAGCAAAAAATAATTTTGATAGCAGCAGTATTTTTTTTGAAAATAAGCCCGAAAACTATTAAAGGTGGTTTGCGAAAAATTTAATCGATGTCACAAATGCAAAAAAAGTTTGATTTTTTAGTAATAGGTTCCGGTATTGCCGGATTGAGTTTTGCGCTTAAAGTAGCAGAACAAGGCAAGGTTTTAATTATTACCAAAGCCAACGAAGACGAAACCAACACCAAATACGCGCAAGGCGGCATTGCAGCTGTGTGGGATGAACATGATAATTTTGAAAAACACATACATGATACGCTCGACGCCGGTGCAAATCTTTCTGACGAAGAAGCTGTGCGTACCGTGGTTACTCAGGCTCCGGCTCGTATTAAAGAGTTAATGGAAATAGGTACTTCGTTTGATAAAACATCTACCGGAGATTTTGATTTAGCTAAAGAAGGCGGGCACAGCGAGCATCGCATCCTTCATTATAAAGATGCTACCGGCAAAGAAATTGAGCGCGCGCTACTTCAAAAAATACACGAGCATAAAAATATTACCATTGTTAATCATTACTTTGCTATTGATATTATTACGCAACATCACTTGGGTGAGCTGGTAACTTCTAAAACAAAAGGCATTACTTGTTACGGTGTTTATGTGTTGAATATTCATACACAAAAAGTAGAAACTATTTTGGCAAAAATTACTTGTATGGCTACGGGCGGCGTGGGACAAGTGTATGCAACCACCACCAACCCTTTAATTGCTACCGGAGACGGAATTGCAATGGTGTATCGTGCCAAAGGACATGTACAAGATATGGAGTTTGTGCAGTTTCATCCAACATCTTTATATAACCCAGGCGAGCAACCTAGTTTTTTAATTTCTGAGGCTGTACGAGGCTTTGGGGCTGTTTTGCGTACTGCCGATGGAAAAGAAATTATGCAAAAGTATGATGAGCGTGCATCTCTCGCGCCTCGTGATATTGTTGCTCGAGCCATTGATACCGAAATGAAAATTAGTGGTAACGAGCATGTTTATTTAGATTGTCGCCACTTGGATAGAAAAGGATTTATCGAGCATTTTCCAAATATTTACAATAAATGCATGAGTCTGGATATTGATCCATTTAAAGTAATGATACCTGTTGTGCCTGCTGCGCATTATCTATGTGGAGGAATTATTGTCGATAAAAACTCCCAATCAACCATTCAAAATTTATATGCCGTTGGCGAATGCGCGCGTACCGGCCTTCATGGCGCAAATCGTTTGGCAAGTAATTCGTTGTTGGAAGCTGTGGTTTATGCACATAACGCTTCCATTGATGCAATACAAAAAGTGAAAACTGTTTCTTTTAAAGAAAACATTCCTAATTGGAATGCCGAAGGAACCGAGCACGCTGAAGAAATGGTTTTAATTACACAAAGCTTAAAAGAAGTTCAGCAAATAATGAGTAATTATGTTGGCATTGTTCGTTCTGAACTGCGCTTGAAACGTGCTTTTGATCGATTAGAAATTATTTACAAAGAAAATGAAGCTTTGTATGATGAAACAACCGTATCTCCTAAACTATGTGAATTACGAAATGTAATTTGTATTGGTTATCTTATTATAAAACACGCCACACTGCGTAAAGAAAGTGTTGGTTTGCATTATATGTCAAGGTAAAACCTCGTTTTTGTTTAGATTATTTAACACTAATATAATTAGTTCGTAATATTAACTATTCAGTATGTTAACTACATTTGCGTCGCTTTATGAGTGGCTTTAAAAAAGATATGTACACTGATTTTCCTTTGAGTAAAATTTGCTCAATGGTTACCAAGCCTTATTATGGCGCATTATTACATGAAATGCAGCATACCGTAGTTGAAAAAAGTTTTTCAGTTTTGCTTCTTTTAGAAAAACAACAAAACTGCACCCAGCAATTTATATCGTGTGCATTGGGTATCGATAAAGTATCTATGGTAAAAATAATAGATACGCTTTCTAAAAAAGGATTAGTTAAACGGGTTCAAAACCCAAAAGACCGCCGCGAGTATTTTA
>JBDTJJ010000282.1:0-9792 GCA_039935895.1 Bacteroidia bacterium
CTATGCGCGAAGATTTTAAAAACTTAAATGAGCAGGTAAATAAAAAAATTCAAGGTTTTTATGGCGATCAGAAAGAACAATTAGTTAAAAATTTAGAAACTAAAAAACAACTGATTGAAAAAGCAAAGACTTTAACTGGTGAAATTCCTCGTACTGAAAAAGAGTGGGAGCAAAAAACGAAAGCATTATTAGAATTACAAAACGAATATAAAGAAGCCGGACATACCGATAAACAAGCCGGCGATGATGTTTGGAAATTATTTAGAGAAGTGTGCGATGGTTTCTTTGAAAAGAAAAAAGAATATTACGAACAAGCAAAAGAACGTTACACGCAGGCCAAACAAAAAAAATTAAAACTTATTGAAGAAGCTGCGGCTATAAAAGATAGCACCGATTGGCAAAAAACGACTGAAAAAGTAATGAACTTGCAGCAGCAATGGAAACGCTTGCCAAACGCACATCCTAAAGATGAGCATAAAATGTTTGAGCAATTTCGTGCAGTTTGTAACCACTTTTTTGAAGCTAAACGCCAACAATTTGCAGCACAAAATGCTGAATTAGAAAACAACATACAACATAAAGAAACTATTATACAAAACCTGCATGGCTTTGCGGCAAGCGGCAATGCAGAAAATGATGTTAATGCTTTAAAAGAATTTACCAAGCAATGGCAAGAAAGCGGACAAGCACCTGCTGCCGAACGCAAACGCTTAAATGATGCTTTCTATAATAAACTAGAAGAGTTTTACGGTGCTGTTGCCGGAGATGATACCGAAAAAGGTTTGATAAAATATAAACTGAAAATAGAAAGATTGGAAAGTTCAGATAACGGACGCGATCTTCTACTAAAAGAAAATGATTTTATTAGAAAACAAATGAACGATATACAACAGCAAGTTAACGTTTATGAAAACAACATGGGCTTCTTTAAAAATGCAAAGACAAAGAACTCTATGATGATTGATTTGGAAAATAAAATCTTAGCCGAAAAAGCTAAAATTGACGATTGGAAAAAGAAGCAAAACTTAGTGAAAACCTTCCTCAATAAGGATTCTAAACCAGCTTAATTTTTCGTTATTGCGAGATACACATAATACTAAACTTGTTTGGCTTCGCCGATTTTTAATTTAGCATCTCTTTATATAAGCAGATTCCGAAACAAGTTCGGAATGACGACATGGTTTAATTTTACTTTTAGACGAATATTTCTTGTATTTAACTTACCTATTTTCGTTATATTTATAAAAAATTTATCACTATGAAAATAAAAAACATAATCTCTTTGTTGGCATTTTTTACAACAACAAGCTTAATGGCTCAAATTACTACTAAAGTAGAAACAGGTGTTATAACCAATGTGCAAGCTAAATTTTTGGGCGCGCAATCATTAACAGTCAATAAAATAGAACTGGTTTTAATGGCCAATCAAGAAGATACAACCAACAGTACGTTTTTAATAAATAAGGAATACGCTAATCTTTTAATAAAAACAGATAGCAACAAAAGCTTCGCATTAAATCCAAAATACAAAGGCAAAGCACTTTCGTTTTCTTATTTTGTAAATGGTAAAGGTTGGAATTGTATTTCTAAAATTACACCTTTAAGAATCACTCCAAAAAAAATGTCAAAAGAAACGTTGAATTCACAGCCAAAAACTTTAACCAATGAAAAAAAGTTACAACAGCATTAAAATAGCAGCTCTATTTGCCATGCTCAGTTTTTGCGGAATGGCTCAAAGCATTTTAGGAGTTGACGTTTCCGATTATCAAGGAACAATTAATTGGACAAACGTAAAAAACAGTGGTATTACCTTTGCTTTTGCAAAAGCCACCGAGAGTACAGGTAACGTTCAAACTACGCTTGGCGCCAACATTACCAACGGCGAGGCTGCAGGTGTTTACATGGGCGCATACCACTTTGCCCGTATTTTAAGCAATCCAGGCACATCGGGTGCTATTGCAGAGGCAAACCACTTTTTAAGTGTGGCTGGTTCATACATCACAACTTGCCAAATGCCTCCTGTTCTTGATTATGAAGTAAATGCCTCAGGAACATATACTTGGGCACAACAAGCCGCATGGATACAAACCTGGTGCAATACCGTGCAAAGTGCCACAGGCGTTACACCAATTATTTATTCGGGTAATAGTATAGCTCAAAATTTAGGCAGTTATTTATCATCGCAATACAAACTTTGGTACGCCTATTATTATAATAGCTATACTTATACAACTCCTCCGCCATCAACTTATTATGGTACATGGGGTTCTTATAAAATTTGGCAGTATTCCGACCAAGGCACTGTTTCAGGTATTTCAGGTGGGGTAGATATGGATATTTTTAATGGCACCATGTCTGATCTTACTGCTTTAATGAGCTGCAATGCGCCGGCTGTTTGTAATACTTATTATGCAAGCATACCATATTCTACTTCGTTTGAAAGTTGGATTGCCGATAGTTGCGTGGCAGGTTATCCTGCTGGTCGTTTACCGGATATTTATTGGAAAAGCAGCGTTGGAGGTACTTCGTCTAGCGGCAATGATTATTGGCATCGTGAAGATTATACTGGTTCTGATTGGACGAGCGTAACCACAGGTTCTTACTCGCCTTCGGCTTCAAACGGTAGTCATAGCGCGCGTTTTAGAAACTATCAATCTACAGCAGCTTCAACAGGAAGCTTAGACTTATACTTAAATTTAATGCCACCAGGTGTAAAAACAATAAAATTTGATTATATACATAATGAAGCTGCAGCAGCTCCGTTTCAACTGCAAGTATTGCTTTCAACCGATGGCGGAAGCACGTTTCCTACAACGTTATACACCATTACAACTGCATCTGTTTCAAGCTGGACTACCCAAACGTTTACTACTAATGCAACTTCAACAACAAGTGTGTTGCGTTTTGTTGCTACAGATAAAGGCTTAAACGATGTTGGTATAGATAATTTTAATATTACGTATGATATGGTTGCGCCAACCACTTCGGTAAGTATTTCAAATGCTTGGGAAACGCAAACTTTTACAACTACGTTTACGGATACTGATAATACCGGCGGAAGCGGCATAGAAAAAGGCTACTACCAAGCTATTTATTATGATGGAGCAAATTGGAGTGGCAATTACACACACGGTTTTTATGCGGATGATTTTAACGGCACAACTATCAATACTAACTGGACACAAAAAGTAGGTACATGGAGCATCAATAGCAACGCGCTTTACCAAAGTGATCAAACCCAATCAAATACCAATATTTATGCGCCTCTTACGCAAACACTATCTAATCGTTACTTATATTATTTCACCATGAAAATTGGCGGAACGGGTACTAGTCGCCGTGCTGGTTTTCACTTCTTTTGCGATAAACCTGATTCTACAAATAGAAACAACAGTTATTTTGTTTGGTTTAGAGCTGATGATAAATTGCTACAAATTTATAAAGTGGTAAACAACAATTTCGGAAGTGCTGTATTTAGCGCACCTATGGCCATAAATGCCAACCAAAATTATGATTACATAGTGGTTTACGACCGTATTAGTGGTGCAATGCGCGTGTATCAAAACAATGTGCTTATTGGTTCGTGGACAGACCCATCGCCATATTCAACAGGTGGCTATATTTCTTTCCGTTCTGCAAACGCAACTATGTCGGTAGATCAACTTAGAGTTTATCGTTCAAGAAGCTCAACGGTAGCAATTACCTTAGGCAGTGGTAATGGGTATGATTTAGAATATCAAAACACAAACCCTACAACCCCGGCGGCACATATCAATTCTATCTGTAATGATAATTCAGGTAATTTATCGGCAATTGTGTCTCATACGGTAAATGTTGATTGGACGCCACCTACTGGTTTAACCACTGTTACCAACGGCAGCAATACCGTGTGCGCAAATACAACTTCGCTTACTGCCAATTGGAGCACGGCAAGCGATGTTAATTCAGGCATTGCATATTACAAATACGCTATTGGCTCAACGCCTGGTGCGCAAGATGTTGTAGCTTGGACAAACAATGGACTAAATACGGCTATTACAGAAACGGGTTTAAGTTTAACGCAAGGGCAACAATATTACTTTACGGTAAAAGCTGTTGATGGAGCGGACTTAGTTTGCGATTCTATAAACGGGACGGGCGTAGCGGTAGCAAATTGTACCACAGGCATTGAACAACTTGTAAATAACGGACAACTATCCATTTACCCAAACCCTACTAATTCAATCTTGAATGTGGAGGGATTAGTATTGACTGAAAAGATGGATGTACTAGTTTACGACGTACTTGGTAAAGAGGTAATGAAGCGTTCAGTCATAAATACCAAGCATTTAGCCTTAGATGTTAGTGTACTTACTAGCGGCGTTTATTTTTTAAGAGTAGGTAACAGCACGCTTCGTTTTATAAAGCAGTAGTATATTAAAGTGTTTTTAAAGAGCCTAAGTATTTTGTTAAGAATGCTTAGGCTTTTTGCATTTAAGCCCTACATACCCTAACGCAAATACACCGCATAAAAAACCGCCTTGTTTAAGGGCGGTGTAAAACCTATTCGTAAATATCTTTTCTATGACCTACTTTTCTAATATTTACAATACGAATTTCTTCATCAATAACATATATAACACGATAATCGCCAATGCGTATGCGCCAAAAATTATCTTGTTTACCTACTAATTTTTTGCAACCCGTAGGGCGAGGGTTTTCGGCAAGCTCGGTAATAGCTGTGCCAATTTTACGTGCGTTTTTTGCAGGAATACTCTTTAATTCCTTTATTGCTTCGCGTTTAAAAGCAATGGTATATTTTACCATTTACCTGCTTTTTTTAGCTCTTTTATCGCTTCTTCAAAAGGTACGTCCTCATCGTCCTCGCGCGCTTCTGCAACAATAATATCGAATAGGTCTTCAATATGCTCGTTGTACGCTTCTAATAATTTTAAATCTATCACCACCGATTTTTTTCGGTTTTTACTATCAGTTAAGTAACTAATGCCTTTCATTGAGTTTGTTTTTGTTTAACAAATATACAAAAAATAAAAACCGCCTTGTCAGTTCTATTGTAGAAGAGAACAAAGCGGTTTTATTTATTGTTTACAGCTACAATTCCCCTCGGTGGAGGGGTTAGAGCTTGCACTGAGCTTGTCGAAGTGGGTGGGTATTATGCTTAAATTAAATATGCGTTACAAACGCATTGTTAAAGCATCCTCGTTACGCAATGCTAAACGAGGACGAGTGGGGTTTGGAAAATAAAATCTTAGCCGAAAAAACTAAAATAGGCGATTGGAAAAAGAAACAAAATTTGGTTAAAACCTTGCTGAATAAAGATTCTAAACCGGCTTAAATTTCCATCATTGCAAGGTACAACAAAACCTCATTTGTCCGCCCTGCTAACTATTATCGTCATGATCAACTTGTTTGGTTTCGCCTATTTTAAATTTAGCATTTGGATCTAACCTTAATTATGATCTTGAGCCTGTCGAAGGATTTGAGCATCCCGCCTCTTCGTCATTGCGAACAAAGTGAAGCAATCTCTCTCTACATTTAAACCCATTAGGTTAGCAAATTACGAAAAGCACAAGACTAATTATCACAGATCAATAAATTATAATTTACGAAAAATTACTAGGCTAGTCAAGATAATTATGACGCTAATATTAAATTTATTTTAATTGAGTATTAATATTAAAACTATTACCTTCATAGTTTAAAAAAATATTATTTAATAATTAATTATTTACTTATGAAAAAATTAATATTATTAATCTTAACAATTTATAGTACGCGTTTATTTTCGCAAACACCCACCGATACTGCAAATGTAAATGGTGTTTGGCTTTATAACATAGGCAGTATAAGCCAAACGCAACTAAATAATCTTTCACAATTACCTTATAAAGTACAAGGAGGCGGTGTTTATATTAACTGGAAAGATTTGCAGCCAACACCAACTACATTTAATTGGAACGTAATTGATAATGCTTTAACTAAACTCAAAAACGCACATTTATATGCCACCTTAATGATTTGGGTTGGGCCATCATCGCCTCTTTGGATTTATAACACGGTAGATTCTGTAAAAACAAATGATAGCGATAGTACCTTTTATTTAAATCGCTACCCGTATTATTTAGATCCACAGTATAAACCTTTATGGTTTAAAATGCTGGATTCTGTTATAATTCATTGTGGAAATTTACCTCCTTCATTAAAAAGTACTATTAAAACGGTACAAAGTGCAGAAGGCACAAGTGGTGATTTAACATGGTACAAAGGCACGCCAACTAATGTTCCAACAAGTACAGTTGGCTGCTCCTGTTCCTCTTACAACTCTATTACTAGTTCAATTTGGGTGTCTAATATTATTCAGCCCGAATGGAAACGAATGGATAGTTTACTGACTATTTACTTGCCGCAAGCACACCACCTCGTTAATGCGGGATCTGATAAAGCTGTATTTGACCCGGCTTTTCAGTCTAATTTTATTTGGTCGAGAGCAAATTTTCCATATATGTGGTACAAAGCAAACAATATGGCGCATTTGTATCAAATGAATGATGAACCAGATTCTAAAACTTTATTTGATACGATTTTAAATCAGCCTTATAATAATCAATGTTATCCTAAGGTAAGAACTAGAGATGAATTTGATTTAACAAGTAACAAGTCTCAATATTTTTCACCCAACTGGCATTTATATTTTACAGCTGCTAACGCTTTATATTTTGGTGTAGATATGTGGAATATATTTGCAAGCGACATTTCAAATTCTAATAATTTTGAGGGGCTAAAATTTTTCTCAAGGTACGCGGGTGTTAAAAATGCAGCTTGCACCTCAGGCGCTTTTAGCATATTGCATGATGGCTTAGACGCAGACGATTCTTTAAGATTTTCAACTGCAATTTATGGCCATGGTGATAAAACCATTGCTAGCATTACAGGTCAACAACGTTGCACTAATATAGCTAATTCTCTTACTGCATTTGGCGCCTCACAAGATAATCCAATTGATGCGCAAGGCGGTTCGTTTAAACAAGTAAGTGCATCCAAAATAAATGATGTGGGTTGGAATATTTTTACTGGAAATTATGAAAGATATTTAACGCAATGGGCACCAAATGCCACTAGCCAGGGTTATTGGAGGCAAGGCGATACCTTACAACCATACGGACGATTTGCAAGAGGTTTTGATCACTCTACCGGAAAAGACACCCTGTTTTTTAATATTAATGATACAATGTTTGGTGCTATATCCCCAACTGTAACCGTTAATATTACCTACTTAGATAAAGGAACAGGAACGTGGGCCTTGCAATATGATGGAAAAAACAGCATGGGACAAAGTGTTATAAAAACCGCGTTTAACCATACAAACACAAATACTACAAATAATATAATACCTATTAATAACTTCAGAAATCAAAATTATGTTTGGAAAACAGAATCAATAACAATTACTGATGGTTTGTTTGCCAACAACTGTGGCCATAATACTGATTTAAGAATTGTAAATACAGATAATACAAATGAAATTTTTCACATGGTTGAAGTGCTTAGAGGTAATTTAACTACCGGTATAAACTTACACAGTACTCAACTAGATAAAATAAATGTGTATCCAAATCCAACTAAAGAATTAGTAACCTTTGATTTTTTAAATTATAATGGTGGCGAGTTTAAAGAATTGATTATTTATAATTTACTTGGTGCAAAAGTATATGTTGAGCAATTAAATACTTTGGAAACGCAACACATCATAAATATAAAAAATCTTGCTCCGGGTATTTACACATTTATTTTAACAGGAAATAATACTACAATTGTAAATAAACTTATTAAAGAATAAATGATTTGTTTGCGTTGAAAATTTAGAAGTAAAAAAATTAACACAATTTTTAATATGGCAATAGGCAAAGAGGGGCGTGAGCTAAAATTTACTTCTCCAATATCTTTTTAATATTGGGGCGGAAGTAGCGGTTGCTTTTTAAAACTTTGCCGTCTTCGCGGTAAATAGGTTGTCCGTTTTCATCTAACTTACTCATATTGCTACGATGAATTTCGTCAAATACTTCTTCTATTTTATGTTGCAAACCGTGTTTTAAAATAGTGCCGCATAAAATATAAAGCTGGTCGCCAAGTGCATCGGCAATCTCAACCATATCTTCGCGTTTGCAGGCATCAAGGTATTCTTCGTTTTCTTCTTTTTGCAAATTGTACCGAAGCGTGTAATTTTTTTCGTCAATTAAAGTGAGGTTTTCGGCATTGCCAATTTTAAAAACCTCATGAAATTCGGCTACACTTTTTAGTTTGTTTTTCATACTTTTTTTTTTTATGTTAGGTAACAATATCAAAAGATTTAGGTCATTCCGAACTTGTTTCGGAATCTCTTGAGATGCTGAAATCCTGAAATAAATTCAGGACAGGCAATCAGCATGACGAGGCTCTATGACAGCTTATTTTTTAGAAGATTTTTGTGTTTTGTATTCCGCATTTAAACCATCAACAATTTCTTTAGTAAGGTCTAAACCCGGCTTTGCGTAAAGCACAGAGCTTATGTTGGCGGTAGTGTAAGCCAAAATATAATCGTACTTGCCGTTGTTGTATTTAGCAATATAATCAGATACTTTTTTAAGCATATCTACACGTTTTTTACCAATCTCTTCGCCCAAATTTTCTAATTGTTTTTGTTTAGCGGCAACATCATACTGTTGTTGTTCTAATTGCGTTTTTTGCTTGTTTAATTCGGCTTCGCTACGTACACCCGCTTGTGCAGCTTGCTGAAAATCTTGATAATCTGTTTGGAATTTTGCAGCCATGCTACTAATTTGATTTTCTAAATTCATTTGTTTAGTTGCATATTCTTTAGAATTATCAATGATGTATTGATATCTATAATCTAACGAATCTATATTCAAATACGCAATTTTAGAATCTTTTAAATCGACGTTATTAGCCGACAACGTTGCAGGGGTTTGTAATACTGCATTGGTATTTCCAACTCCACCCATAGCTTCTACATTTTTTTTCAAAGAAATATTCATGTAAAATAAAACAGCAACAGCTGCAATTAGTACAATGTTTATGATAAGAGAGACGTTTTTCATTCTTTTAAATTTTAAATTCTTACTTCTTAATTTATTACATCAAAACCTGTGTATTTAACCAACACTTCAGGTATTTTTATTCCGTTTTCAGTTTGATAGTTTTCTAAAATAGATGCTACAATACGTGGCAATGCCAAAGCACTTCCGTTTAATGTGTGAGCTAATTGCGTTTTTCCATCATTGCCTTTATAACGGCATTTTAAACGATTAGCTTGAAAACTCTCAAAATTAGAAACCGAACTTACTTCCAGCCAACGTTTTTGTGCGGCACTCCAAACTTCCATATCATAGGTTAGGGCAGAGGCAAAACTCATATCGCCACCGCAAAGTTTAAGTATGCGGAATGGCAGGCCCAATTCTTTTAATAAACCGGCGACATACTCGCGCATCTCTTCTAAAATTTGGTATGATGTTGAAGGATTTGCAATCTGAACAATTTCAATTTTATCAAACTGGTGCAAACGATTCAACCCACGCACATCTTTGCCGTAACTTCCTGCTTCTCTACGGAAACAAGGCGTGTAGCCACAATTTTTAATTGGCAAATCGCTTTCTTTTAAAATAACATCGCGGTAAATATTAGTAATAGGTACTTCGGCCGTTGGAATTAAATACAAATTATCTTCTCCAACAAAATACATTTGTCCTTCTTTATCAGGTAACTGTCCGGTACCATAACCGCTATCGGCATTAACCA
>JBDTJJ010000283.1:0-7844 GCA_039935895.1 Bacteroidia bacterium
TGTGCTAAGCAAAGACCCTAATTTTTGTTTTTGTTCAACCTACGAGGCCTTAACCCCTAATGTTTTTTTAAGCACAGGCGGCATTACAAAAAAAATACTTAGTTGGGCTATGCCCCCTACCCGACCACAAGATAATGTGGAAGCCGGTGCCGATAAACCAAGCGAAGAAGAATTTGCTATGGGTAATATGAGTAACACCTCATTAACACATGGTTATTATTTTCCTGAAAGTATATTTAATGTGTTTGATGAAAGTGTAGTTTTTGAAAAGGACAAAGTAAAAAACACAAAACATTGGCAACAACACTTTGATTACTTTTTAAAGAAGCTGAGTTATAAAAATAATGGCAAGCAACTTTTACTTAAAAGTCCGGCTAACACGGGGAGAATTAAAGAGATTTTAGAGCTATACCCCGACGCATGTTTTATACACATACACCGCAACCCATATACGGTTTATCAATCTAACATAAACTTGTACGAAAAAATATTGCCTTTATTGAGTTTTCAAAAAGTAGATAACAAATGGATAGAAGATTTTATTTTGTTTAGCTACGAAAAAACGTATCGTAAGTTTTTAGCCGATAAAAAAGAAGTACCTATCAATCAATTTTTTGAAATGAGTTATGCTGATTTTGTAGCTGCGCCTTTAGAGCAATTGCAAAAAGCTTATGCACATTTAAATTTGGGCGATTTTGAAAAAGCTACTTTGTTTTTGAAAGAAGAGATAAATGAGGTTAAAGATTACAAGACAAATAATTACTCAACTTTAGATGGAGAAACTAAAAATATGGTTACTGCTAAATGGCAATTTATGTTTGATACCTACAATTACTTGCGTTAGGGATTGCAGCGAAAAACCCACAGGTGTAATCGCCGAGGATTTGTAGCGAAAAGCCCGACGGCGTAACCGCCCGGAACGCCCAAATTAATTAAAGACTAAATTTTAGACTAATCTTACATCTAATAAGACCAAAAAGCACCAATGGTAAGGCTATTTTGTTACTTTTGAATACTGTGAATACAACTACTAAAAACAAACACGTTGCCCTTGCCTTACAAGGCGGTGGTGCACACGGAGCTTTTACGTGGGGGGTTTTAGACCGTCTGTTAGAAGAGGAGCATATTATTGCTGATGCCATGTGTGGTACCAGTGCCGGAGCTATTAATGCGGTGGTTTGTGCCTACGGTTTACACAAGGGCGGACCTGCAAAGGCTAAGGAATTGCTAGAAGTTTTGTGGAAAAAGCTATCAAATGCGGGCGGCTTTAAGCCTTCAGCGTTTGATAAATACTGGAGTAATGGAGATATTTATAATTCGCCGGGGTATATGTTGTTTAACACCATGTCGCAATTTATGTCGCCTTACAATTTTAACCCAATGAATTATAATCCTTTATTGGATATTTTAAATGATTTGGTTGATTTTGAAGATTTACACAGCTACAAAGGCAAAAAAATATTTATTTGTGCGACGAATGTAAAAACCAACAGAGCAAAAATATTTACCAATAAAGAAATTACAGCCAACGCGGTTATGGCTTCGGCTTGTTTGCCGTTTTTATTTCAGGCAGTAGAAGTTAACGGCGAGTATTATTGGGATGGCGGTTACATGGGAAACCCTCCTATATTTCCACTAATTACCAATACCAATTTGCACGATATTGTTTTGGTAAAAATTAATTCTATCAACATAAAATCGGTACCAACAACGGCGCGTGATATTGCCGACAGGATAAATGAAATAAGCTTTAACAGTTCGTTAATTAATGAAATGAAACTTATTCACTATCGAAACGAATTATTGCGCAATGGTATTTTAAAAACCGATGATAAAGTTAATCGTGAGATATTTATACATACCATTTCGGGTTACGATACCTTAGGACAAATGCATTATTCGAGTAAAATGAACACATCGTGGGAGTTTTTACTGGAATTGAAGCAAAAAGGTCGTGATACAGCAGATAAATGGCTAAATAATGAATTTAATTTAGTTGGAGCAAAATCTACTTTTGATGTAGAGGAGCATTTCTTTGAAAAGTTCTAAATTAGCGCTCTAAATTATTGGCCTTTTATGCGAATGCGCTTTTTGTATGTAATTTTTTTATCTATTTCAATAACCGCATTGGCTCAAAAAACTAAGCCAGATACTACATTTTATACATCATCAACCAGGTCGCAATTAATTTTTGGTTTACATGATACCTCTAAAGCTACCGATACCACACTTGATAACAGCTATAATTATTATAAAATGGGTGTGTTGGGCAACATGGGGCTTCCCTCCTACTCGCTTATAGCCGATAAACCAAAACAAGGCACTTCTACTTTTTTTAATTGGAACAAATTAAATAACAGTAACGATTTAATTACCGAAGACGACCCGCTTTATTTTAATACCGAAAAAGTTTACACAAAAATTACAGCCGCCATGGGGCAAAAGCAAGAACAGTTTTTAAAATTAGTACATGTACAAAAAATACGCAAAAAAGTAAATGTTGCTCTATTATTTAATAGGTACTCTTGCGCAGGCTTTTATTTGCTGCAACAAAGTTTAACCACTAATATTTTATTATCATCAAATTATAAAACCGATAATGGCAGATGGGGTTATGGCGCTTATTTTCTTTTTAATAAATTGAAATATCAATTAAATGGTGGTGTACCTTCCGATAGTTTATCTAATTATACTTTAGCATCTAAAGATTTGTATCCTTTTAGTCCGGCTTTTCAGTCGGGTACAGCTAAGCACAATATAAAAACATCCAACATTTCTTTTAATACTTTTTTTAAATTAAACGGAAACGATTCGGCAAAAGCAAATCATTATTTAGTTTACGAAACAAATTACCAAAGCAATTATATATTATATGTTGATGGAGTTGCAGATACAGCTTCATTCAACAAAAGCCATTATTATAGTCAGGCTAATGGTAGCCGCGATTCTACTGGCACACGCATTTTCTCTAACAGTTTATTATATAAAATAACCCTTGCCGAAAATAAACTTATGTTTTACGGTGGCTATAAAAATGAAGCTATCAAATATCATCAACACACTATTGATACAGTTGGTTTCAATCATATTGTAAAAGGTGGTTTTGCTTTAAATGCAGGCAAACATTTGCTAAATGCTACCGCAGAGTACGTTTTATATGGTTTTAATAATGATAATTATAATATTGATGCTAACTATAAATTTAATATAAATCCTCATTTTTACATAAGTGCAAACGCCCAAACCCAAAGCAGGTTGCCCGATTTTAATTTGTTGTTTTATAGTGGCAATCGTTTTGCATGGGCAAATAATTTCTCAGCCATACAAACCCAAAATGCAACGGTTTCAATCACTAATCATAAATATAAATTTTACGTTGGAGCTTATACAATGCAACAGCAAAATCAAATTTATTTTAATACTGATGCTTTGCCAACTCAATATAAAGGCACCACAAATATTACCCGTTTTTTTGCCGGAAAAGATTTAAAATTAGGGCATCTTCATTTTAATAACAACATAAACTACCAAACAACAGCCAATACCAATATTATACGTTTGCCAAATTGGGTAACTACGCATCAATTATATTACGAAGGCAAATTATTTAAAAAGAATTTATGGTTGCAGGCGGGTTTGCAGGCAAGATACATTTCATCTTACATGGCAAACGCATACATACCAGCAACCAACCAGTTTTATTTACAGAACGAAAAAAGTTACGGCAATTATGTGTTTATAGATGCCTTTATCAATTTTGAAATCCATCCCGTTAAAATATTTATTATGGCAAGCCATGTAAACCAAGGTTTAATGGGCGGCAATTATGTGCTAACACCAAACTACCCAATGCCCGACAGAAGCATTAAATTTGGTTTGATCTGGATGTTGTTTAATTAGTTTATTGGGTCTCGGTTAGTTTTTAGATAACAAAAATGTTTTAAATTAATTCTCACTTATAGTCAGCTAAAATTTATCATGATTGCTTAACCATCGCATCGTAAGCCTCAAAAATATCGCGATAACGCACATAACCAATATACTTATCTTTCTCAATTACAGCAACTTTATCTATATCATGCTTAAGTATTACATTAAGTGCTTTACTTAAATTTTCGTTGCTATGTATTCCAGGTATTTTTTCGGCATAACTACTAATTTTATTATTTTGTTCCTCCATATTTACGTTAGTATTTCTTAAAGATACAATACCTAAATAATTCCAATCATCATCAATAACCACAAAATCGCTGGCGTGGGTAACAACTGCATGCTGGTTAAGTTGTGCAAATGTCCAATCTTTATTAGCTGTGGCAAGTATTCTAAATTCAGGAAAAAAATCTTTTAGTGTGGTGTTTTCCAATACATCGTTTCGCATATTGTATTTATGTGCCGGGCTTTTAAACCTGTTATCAACCTGATTTTTGTAAAAAGATATTTTTCGTGAAAGTAAAAACGTAAATACCGATACAATTATAATGGGAGGAAGCAATGAGTAATTGCCACTCATTTCAATAATCATAACAATACCTGCCACCGGAGCCTGTGCCACACCTGCATAAAATGCGCCCATACCAATTACCATAAAAGAAGCCACACTTACATTTTGATGCGGAAAAACTAATTGGGCCAATGTGCCAACTGCTGCACCAAGCATAGCTCCAATAAATAAACTCGGGCCAAAAATACCTGCCGAACCACCGCTACCAATAGTTAAACTGCTAGCCACAATTTTTAAAAAAGATATAAATAAACAACTTAATACTACTGCAATAGCACCTTCTATAGGAAAATAATCAGGAAAATGCCCATCTATAATATAGCTCAAATAATCAGTGCCAGTGCCAGAAACGCTAAAAAAAACTACACAAACTGCGCCTGTAAGCAAACCACCAATAGCAGGTTTTAACCATTGCGGGACTTTAATTTTTTCAAAAATGGTACGTGTATCTTTAAAGCCTTTTATTAATAAGTAACCAAAAGCAAAACATAAGCCTCCTAAGAGTAAATAAAACACAATTTCGTTTGCGTGAAATGCCTGTGGTGTTGTTATATGAAAAGCGCTTTCTGCACCGGCATAAGCTATATAAACCAAATAAGCCGTAACCGATGATATAAAACAGGGTATCAACGCATCACTTTCAATATCGTGCCTGTAAACCATTTCGGCGGCGGTTAATGCTCCTCCTAATGGTGAGCGAAAGGCAGAACCCAAACCGGCTGCAGTGCCTGCCAACAAAAGTGTGCGCCTGGCACGTGCTCCTGTTTTTAAAAGATTAGAAAACCACACACCTATGCCTGCACCAATTAAAGATATAGGTCCTTCTTTACCGCCGCTTCCGCCTGTTGGCAAGGTAAATAAAGTAGCTATGGCTTTAAAAAAAGGCACTCGTGTGTTTATTTTTCCTTCATTATAATGAAAGGCGTAAATCATTTCATCAGTACCGGTTCCTTTGGCATCCTGACAAAAAAAATGAATAATTAAACCAGCCGCTAAACCGCCAAAAGCCGGTAATAATAAAACAATTAAGGATGCGCTTGGGTTATGTGCTGCAAAACTTATTTTTTGGAGTAAATCCTCCGATTTTTCAGAGGTTTGGGTGTGTAACGATAAATAAAAACTTTCTAAAATGGTAAGTAAAAAACTAAACACCATAGAAACCAAGCCGCATAAAGCACCTACCACAACCGAGTATATATAAATACTGTTTGGATTTTTTATGTTAACTAAATTTTTTAAGCGAAGAGAAAAGGTCATTTTGGAGAGCTATAAATCGATGTTAAAAATATTGTTTATTTTTGCTTGCACATAATTAATCAAAATGGACGGTCGAGTCACAAAAAATCTTCAAAAAAAGTTAACACTTCTTCGCTTCAAATTATTTCCATATTTTATAGTAAACATATAGTATGGCATTAGATATTTTCTTTACCATATTATTGGTTTTATTAAACGGCTTTTTTGTAGCTGCCGAATTTTCTATGGTTAAGGTGCGCGCATCTCAAATAGAATTAAAAGCAAATAAAGGCAGTAAGCGTGCAAAAATTGCGCAACATATTGTTGAAAATTTAGATTCGTATTTATCGGCAACGCAATTAGGTATAACCCTTGCAAGCCTTGCCCTTGGTTGGATTGGCGAAGATGTAATGGTTGCCCTAATTACCAAAACAATGCATATGTTTAGTGCAAATATTGATGTTGCCTTAGCCCATAAGATTGCCATTCCGCTTGGTTTTACCTTAATTACCATTGCACATATTGTATTTGGCGAACAAGCTCCAAAAATGATTGCCATTAAAAATCCGTTAGATACTACCTTGTTTATTTCGGTACCAATGCGCATTTTCTATATTGTTTTTAACCCGTTTGTATGGTTTTTAAATAAATTTTCTTCTTTATTGTTGAGAATTGTTGGTATTAAAAATGCAACAGAGGTTGATGCACACAGCGAAGAAGAGCTTAGGATGATATTGACCGAAAGTGAAGAATCGGGTGCTATAAAACATTCTGAAAACGAATTAATACAAAACGTTTTTGATTTTGACGATAGATTAGTCAAACAAATTATGGTTCCTCAAAACCGCATCTCGGCTATCAATATTGAGATGGGACACGATAATATTATTAAAAAAATTATAGAAGAAGGTTATTCTCGTTTGCCGGTTTACTTAGGCGATATTGATAATATTGTAGGCATTGTGCACAGTAAAGATTTACTAAAAGCGGTGGTAGATAACCGTTTTAAGAGCATCAAAGAAATTATGCGTCCGGCACATTTTATACCCGAAAACATGAAGGTAAACGATTTGCTTCGCGATTTTCAACGCCTGCATGCACAAATTGCCATAGTTACCAATGAGTTTGGCGCAACAGCCGGTTTAGTTACTATGGAAGATATTATTGAAGAATTGGTAGGCGAAATACGTGATGAACACGATGACGAAAAACCCGATATTGAAAAAATAAGCGAAACCGAATACATGGTTAAAGCGCAAACAACTATTGTAGATTTAAACGAATCATTACCGATTGCTTTGCCCGAAAGTCCGCAATACGATACTATTTCAGGTTATGTAAATTATATTTTTGGAAGAATACCTGCCGTAAATGAAAAACGCAGTATTAACGGTTATGAAATAACCATTTTAAAACGTAAAAAGCACAGCATTGAGTTGGTAAAAATAAAGGTTATTGATACTGATATAAATTAATGCCTGCATTTTAGAAGTAGCTTCCCTATTATTATAAGTGATAAAATTGAAAGGAAAACAACTTTTGCACTACACCGAATACTCCCATTATAATTGTTAATTTTAAATGAGTAACTTTGCATTTAGTTTGTTCTTTATTTTATTGGGCCCGACCGGTTTTGACAGCAAGAGCAGTAGATTTGTAAGCACGTGGTGTGTTGTGAACATAACACCTTAAACATAATTCTCAAAACTTCAATTGGCGAAAATAACTACGCCATGGCTGCTTAATTAGCTCAGCTAATTCAGCCTTTGCAGCCCCATTAGCGCCCTTGCTTAGCGAGTGGGATGCTGCATCATAAATTAGCAAGTTGTCTTGGTAATGTTGCTAACCAAAAACAATATCAGCAGCTAAGCTTTTGGTTGGTTTGTGTAAATACCTGCCATTAGCCTACAACTAAATTTACGCTAAACGTGTAGAAAGCATTTGTATTCCTTGTTTGGACGAGGGTTCGAATCCCTCCGGGTCCACCATAAGAGAAGTTCTTTTTTTTCTTCCCCTTTTTTAAGCTCCGCCTTGTCGGAGCTTTTTTTTTGTGGTGCTGCTAACCCCTTGTGGTTAGCGAGCAAATCAAAGGGCGGCAACCAATCCA
>JBDTJJ010000284.1:0-7323 GCA_039935895.1 Bacteroidia bacterium
TTTTATTTTCGATAGATGGATGTGCTGAATGCGGAATGCGCTAACTAATAGCTACATTATAACAACCGTTTTCACAAGTTTAACATTTTCATCTTAAATGCTTTGCCTATTTTTGATATATAAACACATTCTTTTATGAAAAAAATCTTACTCATTCTTTTAATTGCTTTTGTTAAACAAGTAAATGCGCAAATTATTGCAACTGTAGCAGGGGTAGGTGTTGCAGGCTTTTATGGCGATGGCGGACAAGCAACAAATGCCGCATTAGCTTATCCATGGGCGGGCACGTTTGATGCCATAGGAAACATGTACATTACTGATATAGGAGATTATCGTGTACGTAAAATAACACCTTCCGGAATAATAAGCACCTTTGCAGGTAATGGCACAACAGGTTATACTGGCGATGGCGGACAAGCTACTGCGGCCGCGTTAAATAACCCCATTGCAATTGCTGTAGATGGTGCAGGTAACATTTATATAAGCGATGACGGCAATAATGTAATTCGTAAAATAGATGCTTCGGGAATTATAACCACAGTAGTAGGAACAGGCGTTGCAGGTTTTAGCGGTGATGGCGGACAAGCCACTGCTGCACAGTTAAACAGTCAAAACGGAATAGCATTTGATGCCGCAGGCAATTTATATATAGCAGATGGTAGTAATAACCGAATACGTATGGTAAACACTTTGGGTATTATAAGTACAGTTGCGGGTACCGGAACAGCAGGTTTTGCTGGTGATGGCGGACAAGCTACGAATGCTAAATTACAAAATCCAAGTCCGCTTGCGTTTGATACTAATGGTAACTTATATGTGGCTGATCAAACCAATCATATTCGTAAAATAAACGCATCTGGAATTATTACTACCATTGCGGGTAATGGCTCAACTGGATTTAGTGGAGATGGCGGACAAGCCACGTCTGCCGAAATAAATTTTCCTAACGGAATGACCTTTGATCCTACCGGTAATTTATATATAGCCGATTTTCAAAATAATCGAGTTCGTAAGATTAACACAGCGGGTGCCATACTTACAATAGCTGGAAATGGCATCCAAGGTTTTAATGGAGACGGAATACAAGCAAATGCAGCAGAATTATATCTGCCAAGCGGGGTATTTTTAGATGCTACAGGTAATTTATTTATAGTTGATGAATATAATAATAGGATTAGAAAAGTAACTAATGTTACCTCAGATACTAATGAGGTGGGTGTACCCTCAATTATATCGCCCGTTTTTGGATGCAGCGACACAATTGTAAGCCCAATAGTTAAAATCCAAAACTATGGTACCAATGCAATAACATCTTGTATAATTAATTATCAACTAGATAATCATGTAGTGCAAACGTACACATGGACAGGAGCCATTACAGGTGGGCAAACCACTAACGTATCACTTCCTAGTTTTACACTAACTGCCGCCGGAAGCCATACACTGCTTTGTTATTGCAGTAATCCAAATAATCAAACCTCAACGTTTCAGAACATACAAGCTAGTATAGTTTTTAATATTACCTACCCAGCTAATTTGCCTGTTATAGAAGGTTTTGAAACTACAACAGCAATACCTAACGCCGTTTGGAATGTATCTCACTCTTCGCCATCAGGTGGATCAGATTTTACGTTTACAACCCTTGCGGCTGCAACTGGTTCAAAATCTTGTTTATTATATAATATGAATAATGTTGCTGGTAATAATAGCATTTTACAAACGGCATCAACTTATGATATGACTAATCTTACATCGCCAACTTTATCATTTAAGGCGGCTTACCAGCAAAAAGCAACTACCAATGCAGATAAGTTGCAAATTTTTACCTCTACAGATTGTGGTGGATCATGGACAGCAAAAAAATTAATTACAAGTACAGTTTTAGCTTCACTTGCAGGCGGAACAAACACCGCTTCTTATGTGCCATCTCCAGCAGAATTTACCACCTATACTGTTAATATCAATTCGTTAGCAAGCTATACTAAGGTAATGTTTAGATGGGAGTTTTTAGCCGACCCTAATGGTGTTGGAAATAATTTATACATAGATGATATTAATATTGTTGATGCAACTACCGGCATTAAAACCAATATAGATGTAACTGATTTTAGTATTTATCCTAATCCAACCAAAAATAATTTCACTATTGAAACAACCATCGGTACCAAACAAACATTACAAATTTTTGATATAAATGGTAGAATAGTTTTAACTCAACTTGTAAATAGTAAAAGCATAATTGATGTAGCAAATATGCCTGCAGGTGTTTATACCCTAAGTATTATAGACGAGAACACAGTCATAAATAAAAAATTAATTATTGTAAAATAACTTGTATGTGCAATTTTCATTTTCAATACACGAGAAAAAGCGCGCTATCAAAATAGCCCAACTCGGCGGCAACCTAAGCAACTGTATCTGTATTGAGTGTATTTAGCCTACATTTATTTCTAAAATTACTATTTCTACAATAAACTCGAAATCATAATTTAGAATTACGACTATTCATAACTATTTATATGAATGCATTTCTCTAACTTAAAATAAATAGACTTCGTTTTCAAAAATTACTTCGGGTAATTGGTTAGTTAAACATGCCTCTAAGTCGCCAAAACACGTGGTTCAATCATCAAAATATACAGTTTAAACGAAAAAAGCAATTAATTTGCTAATTAATCATAAAATAAATAGATTTGGTGTAAATTTTTATCAAATCTTACACATGAAACAATTATTACTTTTTTGCGGATTTTTGCTTTTTACATTAACGGCAAAAGCACAAACCTCTTATACATGGAATGGAACTACATCAACTGCGTATAGTGTTGCCACTAACTGGACTCCCAACGGAGTACCTGGCGCAACAGATAACGTAACAATTGTTACGGGTTCTAATGCTTGTATATTATCAACATCTCGATCAGTAACTAATTTAACTATTACAACAGGCACGCTAGATTTGGGAAGTAATACACTTACCTCAATAGGAGTTGTTTCTGCAGCGGGTGGGCAATGTAATAATGGTACGCTTAGTGCAACAGGTGCTACACAAACTTTTTCAGGAACCACTTTTGGAGCTAACATAAGCGTTATTCCGGCAAGCACTAACGATGTTTATTTTAATGGAAGTAAGTTTAACGGAAGCGTAACTGTTACCAGAAATAATACAGGCAATATACAATCAACCGGAAACAATATATTTAGTGGGACAACCTCTATTACCAACACCGGTACAGGCTATTTACTATTAACAAATACCAGCGCAAGACCAGATGTATTTAATGGCTTACTTACTTTAAACACTACAAACACAGGTAATTTATACATTGGCTGGGTAGGAACTGCAACTTATAACGCTAATGTAACCGTAAACAACACAGCATCTACTGCCATTACTTATTTAGGTGGTAGCGGTGGGACAACTAATTTAGGCGCAGGAGTTACCATTACTTGTGGCACTTTTGCCGGCGGAAGTTTAAATATTAGTAAATTGGTTCAGGCAGATGCCACGGCAATAAATCTTAACCCTGGTATTAATGGGGGAGCGGGTATTTACGCCTCCTCTACAGTAACAGGCAATTTAACCATAACGGCAGGAAACGTTTACACCCAAGCAAGCACCTTTAATGGCACAGTAACGCTAAACAAAACTGGGGGCACAAACAATGCTTCTACTGGTGGAAATACATTTAATAATACCTTAACCATGAATCATAGTGGTATTGGTTATTGGGGCATGGGCAACGGCACAAAAGATATTTTTAATGGAGATTTATACTTGAACAATACGTGTGCTAACGAACGTATTCTCATTGGGCAAAGCTCAACAGGTAATCAATTAAATGGAAACGTTTTCGCAACCGAAAGTGGCTCTGCACAAGGTATTTGGCTTGGCTATGGTGGCACATTTCCTGTTATTGCACAGGCAGCTGGAAAAGCCATTAACGTAAGTTCAGCTACCTTTACTACTGGATACTTAAATCTTTACGGGTATGCACAAACAGGTGCAGCAGCACTTAATTATTCGTTAGGCACTAATTCAGGTTTAGGTGTTTACAACTCTACCATTAACGGAACGCTTACTTTAACTGCAGGTAACATATATACACAACTTAGTACCTTTGCAACCGATGTAGTATTAAATAAAACCGGCGGCACAAATAATCCTTCTGCCGGCGGAAACACCTTTAATGGCTTATTAACCATGAACCATACCGGTGTAGGTTATTGGGGTATGGGCAATGGTGCTGCCGATATTTTTAATGGAGATGTTTATTTAAACAATAACTGTACTAACGAGCGTATTTTAATTGGACAAAATTCAAGCAATAATATGTTTAATGGTAACGTATATGTTACCTCGGGTGGTGCAGCACAAAATATTACACTTGGTTATGGTGGTACATTTCCGGTTGTAAAAATGGCTGCAGGTAAAAGTGTTTTTGCTGGGGGTGCAGGTCTTACAGCAGGAGGTATTGTATTTAATGAATTTACGCAATCAGATGCTACTGCAATTAGTTTAACCGGTACAGGTACATCTTATATTAATGCAACGGGTGGTTCTGTTTTTACAGGTGCAACAAGTTTTAATGCTCCAGATGTTTATTCGCAGGGAGCAACGTATAATGCCCCAGTTGTTTTTACAAAAACAGGTGGCGGCTCAGATCACAATAACGGAAACCTAAATACATTTAACTCAACATGTACCATTAATCAGCAAAGTAATACAGGCTATTTTATGTTGGGGTTTAATGCTAACGATCAATTTAATGATAACATAATTGTTACATCAACCGGCACAGGCGGTATTAATTTAGGATGGACAGGTGGTAGTGGGCAGCCAGTATTAGCTAACGGCAAAACTTTAACTGTTGGAGGAGCTGGGTTTAGCGCAGGTTACTTGCGTTTAGGAAGTTTTCAAGCTGGTACAAGCCCTGTAAACTTAAACCTTACTGGTAATTCGGCATTTTATGTAACCAATGCAAACAGTCCTTGTTTATTTGGTGGATCTGTTAATGTAACTGCTGCAGATTTATACATAGCAGGTGGGATATTTAACGGAGCAACTACATTTGTAAAAACAGGCGGCACATCTAATCACAACGGTGGTTTTCAAAACATCTTTAATTCAACTTTAGAAATAGATCAGCAAAGCAGTAATTATTTTATGTTAGGGTATAACTCTAACGATTTATTTAATGGTGATATTACAGTTACGTCTATAGGTACTGGGGCAATTAATTTAGGCTACTCTAATGGAACAGGCACTCCAACACTTGCTGCCGGCAAAACTATTTTAATAGGCGCCGCAGGTTACAGCGCTGGGCAATTATATTTTGGAGCGTTTACACAGTTAGGTAACGCACCTATAAATCTTACACTTACTGGTACAACTACGCTTTTAACAATGGGAAATGCATCTGTTTTTGGAGGAAGTTTTACCGCTGTTTCTCCTCGCATACTTCTTAATGGAGCAACCTATGCAGGTAATGTTAACATGACTAAAAACGGTGCTGCCGGCGAATGGTCTAATGGCGGAAATATCTTTAATGGCACAACAACCATTAACCAATTGGGAGGAGGCTTTTTTGGCTTTGCCAATGGTGCACCCGATATTTATAACGGAGATTTATACGTAAATAACAACTCTACCGACAGAGTAATTTTTGCTAACAGCCCTGTCGGAAATCAATTTAACGGAAATATTATTTTAACCCAAATTGGTTCTTCAACCGGAATAGCCTTTGGGTGGAGCGCATCTACGAACGAAACGTTGGCTGCCGGAAAAACCATATCTATTGGTGCTGCAGGTTATAACGTTGGTTATTTACAAATAGCACAATTTACACAATTAGGTAACGTTGCCATGAATTTACCGTTAACAGGTACGGCTTCTTTAACTTTTGGACCAACTTCAACAATAGGGGGTAATGTAACTTCTACTAGTGGTAGTTTGTTCTTTAATACTACCACATTTAATGGCACGGTAAATTCAACCAAAACCGGTGCAACCAACGATGGAAGTAGTGGTGGAAATATTTTTACAGGCGCATCCAACTTTACCAATAGTGGTAGCGGATATTTAATGTTTGGTAACGGAAGCAGAGATCAGTTTTTAAACACATCTACATTTAATAATACAGGCTCGTCTAATATTTATGTAGGCTATAACAGCGTTAATAACGTATTTAACGGAGTAGCTACATTTAACAATACACCAACAAGCACCAACTCTTTGATATATGTAGCTAATGCATCAGCCAATAACTCTACTTTTAATGATAACATTGTAGTAAGTTGTGTAAGTGGTGCCGGGGTTAGTTTTGGTAATTCAACCGGTACATCAACCTTAACCGCAGGAAAAACAATTACCATAGGTGCAGGCGGGTTTAATGCCGGACAATTAATTTTAAAGCAATTCACACAAGTATCAGCTACTCCACAAAGCTTAACCGCAACAGGAACTGCTTATATAGTATATGGCCCAACTTCTTCATTTGATGGAAATGTAACGTCTGTTAGTCCGGGATTGTATTTTAATGGATGCACATTTAACGGTACAACTACCTGTACAAAAAATGGAACTTCGGGTGATTATAGCGTTGGAGGAAATATTTTTAATGGAGTTTCTAACATAACTAATAGCGGAAGTAGTTTTTTACTTTTAGGAAACTCTAGTCCTGATACATGGAACAATGATGTAACTTTTACAAACAATGGCTCAGAGCGTATATTGCCTTGTTATGCAACTATAGGCAACCAGTTTAATGGTAATATATACGTTAATACAGCAGGTAGCGCTCAAGGTATTACATTTTGTGGGGGTAACGGTGTAGCAACCGCCACATTAGCTGCTACAAAAACCATTGCAGCAGGCGGTACAGGTTTAACTGCGGGTTATTTAATTTTAAAACAATTTACACAATTAGGCAATGCGGCTATTAATCTTACATTAAGTAGCACGGCCTCTTATTTACAATACGGACCAATATCTAATTTAGGTGGAAATGTTACATCAAGCAGCCCGGGGTTGTATTTTCATGGATGTACATTTAACGGCACAACAACTTGTACCAAAACAGGTGCAAGCAGTGATGCAAGTAATGGTGGAAATATATTTACCGGCACCTCTATTATGACCAATAATGGTTCGGGCTACTTACTATTTGGTAACGGAACAAATGATCAGTTTTTAACCGCCGCAACTTTTAATAATACCGGTTCAAATAATATTTTCCTTGCGTATAATAGTGTTAATAATATTTTTAATGGGGTAATTACTTTAAACAATACACCAACCAGTGCAAGCGGTTATATAAATGT
>JBDTJJ010000285.1:0-9286 GCA_039935895.1 Bacteroidia bacterium
TAAAAATAACGTTATCTCTTGTGCTTGTTTTGATGATAGCATCTTGCGGAGGAAAAAAACAAGAGAATGAAAATTTAGTTGCGCCGGCAGGCTCACGTTATATTGATATAAGCAAAACAGGTATGAACGCGTTTGTAGTAATTCCCGATTCAGCAGCCGGAGTGTTAGATACTGTTATGCAATCAAGCGGAGAGTATTTAATGAAAGTTGGTAAAGATTTTCAAGTAGCTGTTATTGAAACTACAGGTGATTTAAATCAACGCAAAGCTGATATTGCCGGTGATGATGTAAATAAACTTAAAAAATATATTACGGATGATGCCACTACGCTAATGTGGGAATCTGGTATTGGTGATTTATCTGAGTTTCATTTTTATCATATAGCTAAACTTGGTGATAGAACGTATGTGTTTGAAGATATTAAAGGCGAACCATTTTCTCAACAAGCAGTTCAAAAAATGTTGGATGCTTGCAAATTAGTTAAAGAGAAAAAAGTAGCAGAGAAGCAATCATAAAAATAAAAAAATTAAAATTAAAAACCTCGGTGTAATCATCGAGGTTTTTTTATGAATGATGTTTGCGTTAAGGATTGAAGCGGTTACCACGCACACTGAGCGAAGTCGAAGTGGCGGAGTATGAGCGGAAAGCCCGACGGCACAGAAAGTTTCCCGACTTCGCTCGAAATGACGCCGTGCCGGAACGCCCAAAATATACCCCGAATGAGGTATTTTAGGATGACACATACGGTTTATCTTTGTAAAAGAGATGAAAGCCTTAACCAAAACTTTAGCGCAATTATTAAAAGGAGAATCAGCTACCATTAGCAGTTTTTCTGACGATTTATTGGCGTTAAAATTAATTGAAATGGGCTGCATACCTGGCGAAACAATAACGTTGCAACACGTGGCCCCACTTGGTTGTCCGTATGCGTTTGAAGTAAACGGTATCTTGGTTAGTCTTCGTAAATCGGAGGCGCAATTTGTACTTATCAGCAAATAATAAAGTGCCAAACACTAATTTATTTCACGCACTCCAACAAAAATTTACAACAAAAGAACAGCTAAAAGTTGCTTTGGTGGGTAATCCCAATTGCGGTAAATCTACTTTGTTTAATGCGCTTACCGGACTTCATCAAAAAACAGGAAATTATCCCGGCGTTACCGTCGATAAAAAAACCGGTGTTTGTAAAGCGCAAAACCCAATTACAAAACAAATACAATGGTTTAGGTTAATTGATTTGCCGGGCACGTATAGTTTGTTTCCAAAATCGTTAGATGAACAAGTTTCGTTTAATGTTTTGATGGATGAAAAAAACATTGATTACCCGGATATTATTTTAATTGTTGTTGATGCTTCCAACTTAAAACGTCATTTATTATTAGCCACACAATTAATTGATTTAGGCAGACCATGCATACTTGTTTTAAATATGATGGATGCCGCGACAGAAAACGGCATTGAAATTGATTCAGAAAGATTATCTGAACTTATACAAGTGCCTGTTGTTAGCTGCAACGCAAGGCAAAACGAAGGAATTGATGAGGTTAAAAAAACTTTTTTCGCCTTTGAGGTAGAAGTAAAGCCACAGCAAGGTTTAATAAATATACAGGCCATTGTAAATAAAGATTATGCCGAAAGTGTACATCGTTTTATAAACCAGACAAGTATTTACGCATCTTTATTAAAGCAAAGAAGCAATATTGAAAAAGATGAACATTTAAACATCTATAATCAAAAATTTTTTACCGGTTTTGAAAGTAGAGATATGCTTTTCAGGTTTGAAAAAATTAAAAAAATATCGCTCGACTGCGTAAATTATACAACCGTACGTAAAGATTTAAAAACAACCTATAGGCTGGATAGAGCCATCACACATCCTGTTTGGGGTTTTGTTATTTTTATTGGTGTTTTGTTTTTAATATTTCAAAGCATTTTTTACTTGGCAGAATTCCCCATGCAATGGATAGAAATTGGTTTTTCATTCATTACCCAAAAAGCAAAACAATACTTACCCGATAATTTTCTTACTAGTTTACTTACCAATGGCATACTTGCCGGCTTAAGTGGCATTGTAGTTTTTGTGCCTCAAATTGCATTATTGTTTGGCTTTATAAATATTTTAGAAGATAGCGGTTACATGGCGCGCGTAAGTTTTATTATGGATAAATTAATGCGCAAAGTTGGTTTAAACGGACGATCAGTAATTCCTTTAATTAGCGGCATGGCTTGCGCAGTTCCTGCAATTATGAGTACGCGCACTATCTCCAACAAAAAAGAAAGATTGGTTACTATTTTAATAACTCCATTAATGAGTTGTTCGGCGCGCTTACCAGTCTATACTTTACTAATTGGTATTATGATTCCGTCGAGTTACCGCATTGGCTTTTTTGATGTAAAAGGCTTGTTACTCACAGCACTTTATTTAATGGGTATTGTTGTCGCTATTGCAGTTGCGGCTGTTTTAAAATATATTTTAAAAACAAAAGAACGTAGTTTTTTTATGATGGAATTGCCTGTGTATCGCATTCCGCAATTAAAAACAGTATTGCTTACCATGTTCGATAAAGTAAAAGTTTTTTTAGTAGATGCCGGAAAAATAATTATGATTATTTCTATTATACTTTGGTTTTTAACCTCATATGGACCGCCTAAAGAATTTGATGTTATCAATAAAAATTATACCGAAGCAATAGCTAAAACCAATTCAGACAGCCTAAAGAAGGAGCTTAAAATTGGTATGGAAACGCAAAAATTGCAAGCGTCTTACGCAGGGCATTTGGGTAAGATTATAGAACCCGCGATTAAACCACTCGGCTTCGATTGGAAAATTGGTATTTCGCTCATCACATCCATAGCCGCACGCGAAGTATTTGTCGGCACCATGGCAACACTTTATCAAAGCGGAGATAAAGAAGATAATTTATCTATTCGTCAAAAAATGATGCGCGAAAAAAATCCCGAAACAGGTAACTTAGTTTATAACTTTGCCGTATGTCTTAGTCTGCTTATGTTCTACGCCTTTGCCATGCAATGTATGAGCACCCTTGCCGTAGTAAAACGCGAAACAAATTCGTACAAATGGCCCATCGTACAATTTATTTACATGAGCGTTTTGGCTTATGTAGCAAGTCTTTTGGCGTATCAAATATTTAAATAGTTTTTTTAATACTGCCCTTTTTAAACCACACCTAAATACTTTACAACTTGCTGCAAATAATAATCTATACCTTGTTGTTGTGTGGTAGCAATTAAAACATCATGTAGCGGCTCGTTTTCGGGCAAATACAAGCCGACTTTACATTTTGCTTTAGAGCCTGCCGCTATAAATTGTAACGGTATTTTTTGATTGAGATTTATATCTATCAGTAAATCTTTTTCATCATCCATAAATGTTTTTATATACGGACTTTGAGGCTTATAAAAACTTTGTAATTCTTTTTTATTAAATAAATCAATATCTGTTTTTATATAAGAATAGTTGGGCGTTAACTTTTCATCTATATATCCAATAGCATGTACATTTTTGGTGTATTCTTTTAATTGATTTATGAATTTTTTAACCGTTTCAAATGTTGCATTATCTGTGGCTTCAAAAATAATACCGATGGTTTTTGCATCGCTTAACTTTACAAATTGCTTATTCCGAGGTGCGGCATACATTTTTTTCAGCTGGTAATTGGCAATATATTTTATTAGGAAATTCATATTATGAAATTAAATTTAAAAAATCATCTTCTGTAATGATAGTTACACCAAGCTTTTCAGCCTTCTTTAATTTTTCGGGTCCCATATTATCTCCAGCCAAGACGTAATTTGTTTTTGCAGAAATTGAACCTGTGTTTTTACCACCGTTTTTTTCAATTAAATCTTTTAATTCGTCTCTGCTATGTTTTTGAAACACACCCGAAATGACAAAGGTTCTACCTTGAAGCTTATCTGTAGTGCTTTGTAGTTGTTCTTCGCTTAACTCAAATTGCAAGTCGGCATTTTTTAATCGTTCAATAATAATTTTGTTTTCGGCATCGGCAAAAAATGCAGCAATACTTTTTGCAATTACTTCGCCCACTTCATCTACCTGTAGTAATTCTTCTTCAGTCGCGTTAATAAGTGCATCTATATTTTTTATTTTTCGTGCAATTTTTTTTGCCGTAGTTTCTCCAACATGCCTAATACCAATGCCGTAAAGCACTCTTTCAAACGGAATTTGTTTGGAGGCTTGTATTCCTTCTAATAAATTATTGACAGATTTTTCTGCCATTCTTTCTAAAGGAAGAAGCTGCTCTTTTTTCAATTCATAAATATCGGCAATGTTGTTAATGAGTTTTGCATTGTATAATTGCTCTATTGTTTCGCCACCTAAACTATCTATGTTCATGGCTTTTCTGCTAACAAAATGCTCAATCTTTCCTTTAATTTGTGGCGGGCAATGATTTTCGTTTATACAATAATGGTTGGCTTCTTCTTCTCGGCGGACAAGCTCAGAGCCACATTCGGGGCAATGTGTAATGTATTTTACAACCTCAGCATTTGGTTTTCTTTTAGAAAGATCAACGCCAATAATTTTTGGAATAATTTCTCCGCCTTTCTCTACAAAAACATAATCACCTAAACGAACATCTAGTTTTTCTATAATATCTGCGTTGTGTAAAGAGGCGCGTTTAACCGTAGTTCCAGCCAATAAAACAGGTTTTAAATTTGCAACTGGCGTAATAGAACCCGTGCGTCCAACTTGATAAGTAATTTCTTCTAAAATAGTAGAAACTTGTTCTGCTTTAAATTTATAGGCAATGGCCCAACGTGGCGATTTGGCTGTAAAACCAAGCTGTTGCTGCTGTATGTAATTATTTACTTTGATAACAATGCCATCAATATCAAAAGGAAGATCGTTTCTTTTTTTATCCCATTCATCAATAAAATTAAAAACCTCATCAATATTATAGCACACTTTTGTATAAGAAGAAATTTTAAAGCCCCAAGTTTTTGCTTTTTCTAAATTTTCGTAATGCGATTTTGCCGGAAGATTTTCGCCCATCATATAATATACAAAACAATCTAGTTTGCGTTTGGCCACCACGGCAGAATCCTGCATTTTCATCGTACCCGAAGCCGCATTGCGAGGATTTGCCAAAGGAGCTTCGCCAATTTCTTCGCGCTCTTTATTTATTTCATCAAACGATTTTCGAGGTAAAAATATCTCGCCGCGTATTTCAAATAAATCGGCGTAATCTCCTTGCAAAGTAAGCGGAATGCTACGAATGGTTTTTACGTTAGTTGTTACATCATCACCCTGCACACCATCTCCGCGGGTTACAGCTTGCGTAAGTTTTCCGTGTTCGTACGTAAGACTAATTGATAATCCATCAAATTTTAATTCACAAACATACTCAATGCCATCACTAAATAAATCTGTCGAAGTAATTCCCAAGCCTTTTTTTACACGGTCGTCAAAATCTTTTAAATCGTCTTTACTATAACTATTGCCCAGCGAAAGCATGGCATATTTATGCGTAACGGTTTTAAATTCTTTGGTAATTTGTCCGCCTACGCGTTGTGTTGGAGAATTAGCATCATAAAATTCAGGATGTTGCTTTTCTAATAAAATCAGGCGTTCCAATTCCATATCAAATTCAAAATCACTGATAGTAGGATTGTCCAGCACATAATAATTGTAATTATGGCACTCTATCCATTCGCGTAAGTTTTCAATAATCAGTTTAGGCGTTGGTAAACTCATGTTGTAAATCCTCAATATATATTAAGAAATCATTACTAAATGACAAATTTAGCTAAAATAAAAAAGGCAGTATAAATACTGCCTTTTAAAAGTAAAATATGTTACAAATTATTTTTCTTTTGTAGCACCGCCACGAGTAGCAGTTCCTGAGTTAGCAGCACCTTCTTTAGTTGCACCTGGGCGACCTGAAGTTGCTTCTTTCGGCTTAGATGCAGCGTGGTGAGCACCTTTAGTTTCTGCTTCTTTAGCTTTAGCTTCTTCTTCAGCCTTTACAACCATAGCTAACGAATCAGCTTTTGCGGTAGCTAGTTCAGCAGCCATTTTTTCGGCAGCAGCCATTGAATCAGCTCTTGCAACTGAAACTAATGAATCTTGTTTTGCTTTTTCTTTTGCTTCAACTTCAGCTTTGCTTGGACCACAAGCTACTATTGATACGGTAGCAATAGCAGCAAATAAAATAGATAATTTTTTCATGATTAAGGTTGTTTTTTAAATTAATTGATTGCAAAAGTAAAAAAAAAACATTTATATTTGCACCGTTATTAAAAAAAATAAAAATCTTAAAAAAACAACATGAAAAAACAAATTTTATCCGTAGCAGCAGCAGTTTTATTAATTGGAGCTGTAACTTTAGTAGGTTGCTCAAAAGCTGACACAACTGCCCCAGTAATTACATTAACAGGCGATGCAGCAGTAACTATTAACTTGCATGATACTTATGCAGATGCAGGTGCTACAGCAACTGATGATAAAGACGGAAATATTACAACTACAATTGCAACTAGTAACCCGGTTAATGCTGACCAATGCGGTAACTATACTGTATCATATAGTGTATCTGATAAAGCGGGTAATGCTGCAACAGTTGTTACTAGAATTGTTACCGTTAAATCTGATAATTTGGCTGGAACTTACGCGGTACATGATGTAGTTACTGGAGCAACTCCATCTACAAATAATGGAACTTTTGATTATGCTGTTGTTGTTACGCAATCATCTACTGATAACGATAAAATTATTTTATCTAATTTTGGTGGTTTTGGTGCTACTTCAAGTGTTTACGCTAATGTTAATGGAACTGCTATTACTGTACCTTCTCAAACTTGTATGGCTACAGGTGCTGTAGTAACTGTTTCTGGTACTGGTACATATAACGTAACTGGTGCAGGTGTTGCCGGTGCTAAAATCGCTCAAATTACTTATAGCGCTACAGGTGGCTTAGGTAACGGTTCTGCTACTTACACTAAACAATAATTTTAATTTAACTTATAATAAAAAACCCTTGCCATAAGCGAGGGTTTTTTATTTATGTGCTTTTTACAATTTTAGGAATTAAGTATTTGTTCTTCGCGCTAATTTTTGAGTAGAAAAATAAAATCTAATTGTCGGCAGTTTTCTTCTCGGTATATTTTTTCAATAATTTACCAGATTGCTCTTGAATTTTTTTGCGCATAAAAGCAGTCCAACCAAGCAAATAACCCTTTGTGCCAAGCGCTTGCTTAGTCCATTTATAAAGATCGAAAGTATCTGTATGTTTTATGATTTTTCCATCGGCAAATTCAAACTCAGCAGAAATTATATTAATTACATTTCTGCCTGTTGCGCTATAAAAGTATTCGGCAACCCACTTGGCGCTGCCTGTTTTTTCGTTTGCAGTAACATTATTAAACGTAATTTTTATATTGCCTTTGCTTCTGCTAATAAGCATGCGCCACATGTTTTTGGCATCTTCATTTTTTAAAACACCAAAGGCAGGGTCTTGAAATTGTATGTCAGTATGATAACAAGCAACCATTGCTTCGGCATCTCCGTTAGCAAATGCGGTATAAAATTGTGTTATAAGTTCGGCGTTTGTCATGTGCGCTAATTAATAAAATTTTTTTCCTTCTGTTGCCATGCGTTTAAGCAAAATATTTGGTCGGTAACGATCATCGCCGTAATCGGCATGCAATGTTTTTAATTGTTGATACACTTTTTCAATGCCAATTTCGTCAGCCCATTTTAATAAACCTTTAGGGTAATTTACACCTTTGGTCATGGCCAAATCAATATCTTCTCGGCTACCAATTTGCATATAAAGCACATCGGCAGCTTCATTTATAAGCATCGAAATAATTCGTATAAAAATTTCGTTACCTAACGTTTCATCTTTCTTTGCTTGCGGTAATTCGGTTGCGGCGTAATCATAAAAACCTTTGTTAGATTTTCTTCCGTAAAAGCCGGCTTCTACCAAACGTTTCTGACAAAGATTAGGACGGTAACGAGGATCGAAATAAAATTGTTTCCAAACAGTTTCGGTCACGGTATAATTTACATCATGTCCTATTAAATCAGTTAATTCAAATGGCCCCATTTTAAAGCCACCAATTTCTTTCATGGCCCAATCAATAGTTGGTATATCGGCAATGCCTTCTTCGTACATTTTCATAGCTTCGCCGTAAAACGGACGAGCGATTCTGTTTACAATAAAGGCCGGCGTATCTTTACATAATACAGGCAATTTGCCCCAACTTTCAATTAAATTTTTTGCAGCTTGTGTAATGTTTGTATCTGTTGCAATGCCTGGAATAATTTCTACCAAAGGCATTAACGGCGCAGGATTAAAAAAGTGTATGCCTAAAACTTGCGATGGATTAGTACAAGCCGCAGCAATGGATGTAACCGATAAAGAAGATGTATTAGTTGCTAAAACACATTTGCCTTCTGTAATTTTTTCTAACTGAGAAAACACTTGTTTTTTAATATCAAGATTTTCTACAATGGCTTCAATAATTAAGTTGCAGGGTTTTAAGCTTTCAATACTTTCTGTAAAAGAAATTAAAGAAGTTACTTCATCACTTTTTTGTTGTGTAATTTTTTGTTTCTCAACTAATTTAGAAAGTGTAGTTGCTAAACTTTGTTTTGCTTTTTGAATGGAAGGCGCATTGTTGTCATACAAATGTACCGCATGGCCACTCATAGCAGCTACTTGCGCAATGCCGCTACCCATAGCACCAGAGCCAACAATACCGATGATTGAATTTTTATTTAATTGCATTTTTTTTTGTATGATGTATTTTGTACGTTGTACATGGTACAAGATACAGCATAAAATTTTTTAAACAGTCATAATTTCTTTTTCTTTATACTCTAAATGTTTATCGCATTTAGCAGCAAAACCATCTGTAAGCAATTGTATTTTTGCTTCCGCATCTTTTGCTTCATCTTCAGGAATTGGCGTTTTTCCGCCTTTTAATTTTTTAATTTCTTCCATCGCATCTTTACGTGCACCACGAATACCAACTTTAGCATCTTCGGCTTCTTGCTTGGCTTTTTTAACTAAATCTCTACGACGTTCTTCGGTAAGTGGCGGAATAGCAATACGAATAATGATACCATCATTTTGTGGATTAAACCCAAGGTTAGCCGCTTGTATAGCTTTTTCAATTGGCCCTAACATGCTTTTTTCCCAAGGTTGAATAACCAAAGTACGCGCATCTTGCGTGTTTACGTTTGCTGTTTGATTGATAGGCATTCTAGTGCCATGGTAATCAACCGAAACGTTATCTAATA
>JBDTJJ010000286.1:0-3538 GCA_039935895.1 Bacteroidia bacterium
TTAAATTATAAATACATAGTATATGCGCATAGCACATTACCAAATTAACCTTTAAGAAAAATGTAAAATATATCGTATTGTGACTAACGGAATACAAACTGATTGAGATACAATCTTCTAATTGATGGTGCAAAGATACGCATTTTATTTTAATAAGGTTTTGGGCGTTTCGGCAGATTTATTAATTTTTTTTTAATGTTTTAAACGGAATTAATGAATGCTAAAAAGCATTTCTGCCGCCGGGCTTTTCGCGCTGCACGGCAGCTTGCTACAATCCCTAACGCAAATACAAATTGTCCTAAAATAAACGCTACCTAATTTTTTTAGCATTAAGGTAAACCACTTTCTTCGTTTCGAAAAACTCTTCTGTAAAAAAAACTTTTAATTCGTTTATTCTAACTTTATTACCAAAGGGTTTTAGTTCTTTTTCTAAATCACCGCCCTTTAAATATAAAATGCCGTTTTGTATTTTATTAAAACTTTTAGGTGCAAATAATTTACGTACCCAACCTACAAAAGGCGTTAATTCTGTAACAGCGCGGCTAATTACAAAATCAAACATATTGGTTATTTCTTCTGCACGAATTTGCTGTGCCGTTACATTTTTTAAACCTAAACCTTTAGCCACTTCTTTTACAACGGTAATTTTTTTACCAATAGAATCTACTAAATGAAAATGCGCTTTTGGAAATAAAATAGCTAAAGGTATGCCCGGAAATCCGCCGCCAGTGCCAACATCAAGCACTTGCGTACCATCTGCAAACGAAATAATTTTTGCAATACCTAACGAATGTAAAACGTGATGTAAGTAAAGTTGATCGATATCTTTACGTGAAACGACGTTTATTTTTTCATTCCACTCTTTATATAAAGGCTCTAACTGTACGAATTGTTTTTTTTGTTCGTCCGTTAAATCGGGGAAATAAGAAAAAATAAGTTCTGCGCTTTGCACGTTTAAAAATCTTTATGTCGTTTAACAATGGTAAATAAAAAATCGCGTGCCCTAAAAAGCCTTGTCTTTACAGTGCTTATAGGTAAATCTACTTTTTTTGCAATTTCTTCAATGCTTAATTCTTGTATGTAAAACATTTCTACAATAATGCGGTAGTTAGGTTTTAGTTTTTCAATAATAAAACGAATTCGCTCAATGTTTTGCTTTCTAATAATGGTTTCTTCGGGGTTTAAACCACTTCCTTTTATAAAAGCCGAAAGTTCTTCGCCACCTTCTTCACCGTAAGATCTGTTTAAAGAGGCTAGTCCTTTATGCTCTTTATTTCTACGTAAAAAATCAATGGCGTTGTTAGATGCAATTTTAAATAGCCAAGTGCTAAACGCGTAGTTTGTAGAATACTGACTCAAATATTTAAATGCTTTGGCAAAGGCTTCAATGGTTAAATCTTCTGCATCATCTTTGTTGGTAATCATACGCAACAACATAAAATAAACAGGCTCCCAATAACGTTTCATTAGCTCTGCATAAGCCTTTTGGTCGTCTTGTTGCAAGGCGCGCTCCACAAGCTTTATATCATGCAGCGCTTTTGGCGAAAAACTATTTTCTTCGTTTAACCTTTCCATTTAGTTGTGTTTGCATATCGTTTTTGCGTATGCCATATAGGATATAAGAATAACAATAAAAACTCAAATAACAAAAGCCCACCTAGTAAATCTTTTTCTTCTAATTTTTTAGCCGCTTTATTAAATACAATTAATTGCACTATACTTTTTATAACAAATAGAGCTGCTGTTACGGCAATCAAATCCAAGAAAAATAAAGAGGCAATAAACAGCGCGTAAAAAAGATAATTACTTGCGTGTAAAATACCTAATCTGTTTTTTGACGAACCATTATACATCGTAGAAGTGCTTAAATGGCGAGCCTTTTGACGATTCCATTCGCTAAAATCTGTTGCAGGAATAGAATACGTTAAACTATCTTTTGTAATGACAACGCCCACGTTTACATGCGTTGCATTTTGATTGATAAACAAATCATCATCGCCCGAATTGATATGATAATGCGTAGAAAATCCTTTATTCTTAAAAAATAAATCTTTTTTATACGATAAATTTCTGCCAACTCCCATGTAGGCTTTGTTATCGATGGCCAAAGAAAGATATTGAATAGCAATGGCAAACGTATCAAAACGAATGAGCTTGTTTAAAAAACTTTTCTCAGCACGATAAGGTCCGTAGCCAATAACAATTTCTTTTTCGGGCGTGTAACCTTGCACCATCTCGCTTATCCAGTGTTCACTTTGCGGGTAACAGTCTCCATCGGTAAATAAAAGATGCTCGTATTTAGCGCCTTTTATACCAACCATTAATGCAAATTTTTTGCCGTGTTTATAGTATTCGTCTTCTTTAATGGTAATGATGTGCAGGTTTGGAAAAATTTTGGCGTACTCGCGCAACACATCGTCGGTGTTATCGCTGCTGCAATCGTTTACCACAATTACTTCAAATTGGTGGTAATCCTGACTTAAAAATTTAGGCAGAAACTCTGTCAAATTATCGGCTTCATTTTTAGCGCACATAATTATCGAAACCGGTGGTTGTTCTGTATTTACAGGCTTTCCGGCCTCTTTATAAAAAGCAAGTTTACCATATAAAAATAAATAAACCGCAACTTGATGCAAGGCAACTATGGCAAAGCAGACTACTAGCCAAAAACCAATACTATGTAAATCTATAACAGGCATAATGCGCAAAGTTACGCAGCTAAGCCTTCATTAATTGTTCTACCTTTGCAAAAATTAAACAAAGTAATTAACAATGCCTAAAGCAGTTTTTTTTGATATGGATGGGGTAATTATTGACTCTGAACCCCTTTGGCGACGGGCAATGGTGCGTGTTTTTAATGCAAGCGGTTTGCCTTTTACCGAAAACGATAGCCGAGTTACAACCGGAATGCGTATAGATCAGGTCATTTCTTTTTGGAATACTAAAACGCCATTTACCACCAACGAAGAGCAAGTAAAAAACAATATTGAAGACCATTTATGCGGATTAATTGCAGCCGAAGGTAAACCCAAGCAAGGCTTACAGCAAGCGTTAGATTTAATTGCGAACGAAGGTTTACTAATTGCATTGGCAACTTCTTCCTCTAAAAAATTAATTACTTGCGTGCTGAATGTTTTAAAAATTGAACATTATTTTAAACACATACAATCTGCCGAAGATTTAAACTACGGAAAACCACATCCCGAAGTGTTTTTAAAATGTGCCGAAGCCATAAACGTAGCGCCCAATAATTGTGTAGTAATAGAAGATTCTTTAAACGGCATCATCTCTGCAAAAGCAGCCGGAATGAGCGTTATTGGCATACCCGAAGAATTTAATTTCAACAACCCAAAATTTATTATTTCAGATTTAATTTTGCATTCTTTGCTTGACATTAATTTAGAAACCCTTAAAAAGTTTTAATCATTAAAATGAAATTTACTTTACAAAATAACGATCCATCATCAAAAGCGCGTGCAGGTTTATTAGAAACAGCACATGGCACTATTGAAACCCCAATTTTTATGCCTGTTGGTAC
>JBDTJJ010000287.1:0-4053 GCA_039935895.1 Bacteroidia bacterium
TTTTGGTTAATTATTTCATAAACCATTTTGCAACCTTCGCAGCAAAAATTCTTCTCTTTAATATGAATATGGTCGTCTGCACAATCTTCGCCACAATGGTAGCAAACAAGCTTTTCAACCGTTTCAACCTGCATACTTTTTTTTGTAAATCTACTTTGGTAATACAGGAGCAAATATGACTTATATCATATCTTTATAATGATCGATATCACATAAAGATAATAGAGTTTGAAATACTCTTTACTATATAATTTTATAAGATGAATTGGCAAAGCTTACCTAGCGAAAAGTAGGTCTTTATTTACGGAATACTTGTTTTAATAAATCAAATAACTCAGGATGTTTTTGTAGCATTAATTCTGGCTGTTTAAAAAAATACTCAGAGGCTACCGCCAAAAACTCTGCTTCATTTGTTGCTCCATAAGGATTAATATCTGATTTTCCTTTTTGTATCAGTTCAATTTCTTTATGAATTTGCTTTAACCAAGGCACGGCATATTTATGTACTAAAAGATTTTCTGGATTGCCATCCGTATAACCATCTTCTTTATCTACCAAGTGCACAAATTCGTGTATGCCTGCATTTGATTTTGTTTGTACATCTAAAAAACCAGTTCTTAAATCGGGTAGAGAAAGTATCATTTGGTACTTCATCGAACCACTTCCTACCATACCTAAAACATCCCTTCCAGGACCCTTTGTTTCATAGTCTTCATTAAATGAGTTTGGATAAATCAACACTTCGTGAATATTTTTATATTCCCAGCCTTTAAAGGCAAATATAGGGATGATGGCTGCTGCCGCAACAAAAACCCTATCTATATCTTCTACCTCGGCTTCAACACCTGTTACACGAACTGTTTTGAGAAAACTTTGTACTCGTTTTTCAAAATTTAATTTTTCATCCGCTTTTAATTTTTGATAGAAAACGACATGTTCTTGTAATATTTTTCTTTCTACATCTAGCAATGGTTGCAGAAGCGGTTTTTTCTTTTTTGTAAGACTATATATAATAAATACTACAAAAAGCAGAAACAGTATGAAGATTGTGATTTGCATTTTTTTGTTTTAGTAAATGAATTAAAAATTATTACGTATTAAAAATGTTTATTCGTATAATTTATTTTTTAGGTTATGTACCGTTACAGGGTAAATTAATTTATCATCTTTTGCCAAAAGTTTTTTATCCTTGTTTTTATAATCAACCTGACTAAGCAAATGAGTTATTAATGCAATATGTACATCATCTTTATCTTCGGCATTGGCAATATACCAAGGCGCATACTTAAAATTTGTTTTAAGTAACATTTCATTTCTGGCTACTGAGTAAGGTTTCCACATTTTTTGCGCCTGGTTATCAATAGGGCTAATTTTCCATTGCTTTAAAGGATTATCCTTTCTGTCTTCCAAGCGTTTATCTTGTTCTTGTTTACTTATATCAAGGTAATATTTTATAACAACAATATTTGCATCAACCAACAATTTTTCAAATAAAGCTACGTCTGGAAAAAATATTTCATATTGTTTATCCGTACAAAAGCCCATCACTTTTTCAACGCCCGCACGGTTATACCAGCTCCGGTTAAAAATAACAAACTCACCACTAGTAGGTAAATGCACTGCATATCGCTGAAAATACAATTCGTTACTTTCTCTTTCAGTTGGTTTACTTAAAGCAACAACTCTAGTTTCGCGTGGACTTAAATGTTCAATTATTCTTTTTATTGTTCCGTCTTTGCCTGCGGTATCTCTTCCCTCCAAAATAACCAACAACTTCATACCTGAAGAAATTATTTCTTTTTGAAGTTTTACCAACTCTACATAAAGTTTATGTAGATGATGTTTTTGTTCTTTTTTCATAAGTTTATTTTTTTGAGATCCATACTACGGCTTTATCCATTTCGGATAGGGCAAATATTTTTAAATCTGCATGAACAATAAAGCTAAAGGCTTTTATTAAATGATTTATTTTATTGTGATCAGAGACAATAGCTATTTTTTTCCAAGCCTTAACATATTTTAATCCAACAGCGCCATCCTCCATCATAGCTTTAAAACTAATTTTATTAAAGCTTTTACTAAATTGAATAATCATTTTAATTTTCTTATTCCCCTTGGTAGCTTTTTCAATGGCAGGAAATATAACTTTTTCATAGTCTTTGCCAGTTACTTTGCCTGTATAGATAAAACCAACAACATTTTTCGGTAATTTTTCGATTTGTTTAATCATGATTTTTATTTTTTAGTTATTAATTATTTTTTCTCAATGCTTCAAAACCTGATACGACATCAAACAATTCCTCATCAATTGAGCTTTGGCGCAAACGATGGTATTTGTTATTCATTTCATCTAATAATTCATTAATGTTTTTTTCGGCACGCTGCATCGCTTCTAATCTACTTGCATTTTCACTTGCCAATGATTCGGCAGATGCTTTATAAATCGAAACAAAAAGATATTCTCTTATCAAGGCAGCTAATGTAGAATCCAAACGGCCAATTACTTGCGGTAATTTTTTGGTGGGCCATTTGCGTTTATCCAAATCATGCTTCCAATTACTATCTAAGGGTAATAATCGCTGACTACCAGGTTCATAACCCGCGCCAATTTTTGGACGATTATAAAAAATATAGAACTCATTTATTTTATCTTTCTCTTTGGCCTCTTCAATGCTAATTAATAATTGTCCAACTAAAGAAGTAATGGCACTTACCGAATTTGGAACAGAAAATAATTTTGTAACTTTATATTCCGAATCCGATAATCTTTCCTGCACACGTTCTCCAACCGACCAAATTTCTTTTTTTCCATCTAATTTTTGTAATGATTGGATGGTAAAATCAGCAACCAAATTATTAAACTGACCAACAAGTCCTTGGTCGGAACCAAAAACAATAGCACAAATTGATTTTGCTTCTTTGCTTACAATTTCTTCTTTTACAACCTTTTCTTTTTTCTGCATCAAATAAGCAATCATTCCTAACTCTACATTTTGGTAATAATCATTTAAGGACGTGGTAGCCATTTCATACTGTGAAATATTTCCGGCAGCCATAGCTTTCATAGTTTTAACAACAGATTCAAGTTCTCCTGCACTTCCTATTTTTCTGCGTAAACTTTCCAGCGTGTCCATTATTTTTTAGCAATCTTTTTATCAGGCTCAATTAATTTTTCTTTTTTATCAGTTTCAGTTGGTGTTTCTTCTTTCTCCGGCATTACAAATGGTTCAACCACTTTTTTAGCCATATCTAAAATGGTATCTCTGTCGGCATCACTCAACGGTTTATCCGACAATAATCTTTTAATTAAATCAGCAGATAGTTCTTCTTTCGATTGACAGAGTGCTGCTTCGCATTCTTTTATTTTATCAATAGGAACAGTATCTAATAAACCATGCGTTAATGTAAGGAGTACAATAATTTGTTCGGACACAGATAAAGGTTCAGATTCTGATTGTTTAAGACATGCACGTATTCTTTGTCCGTGATCAATTGTTTTTCTTGTCTGTTCATCCAATCTTGTTCCAAAACGCGCAAATGTTTCTAACTCTTCAAATTGGGCATAAGCCAATTTTAAATTACCTGCTACCGAACGATAAGCGGGTAACTGAGCTTTACCTCCAACACGCGAAACTGATTTGCCCACATCAATTGCCGGAAGAACACCTAGTTCAAATAATTTAGGTGAAAGATAAATTTGTCCGTCAGTTATAGAAATAAGGTTAGTTGGTATATACGCGGAAATATTTTGTGCTTCTGTTTCAATAATTGGTAAGGCCGTAAGCGATCCGCCTCCTTTTTCTTTACTTAAATGTGTTGATCTTTCTAATAACCTAGAGTGAATATAAAATATATCTCCCGGAAAAGCTTCTCGTCCAGGTGGTCTTCTTAATAATAAAGATAACTCACGATAAGCTCGTGCATGATTCGTTAAGTCATCATATACAATTAATACATCACGACCTTGTTCCATAAAATACTCAGCCATGCTGGTAGCTGCATAAGGTGCAATGTATAATAAGCCTGGAGGGTCGTTGCCTTCTGTTACAACAA
>JBDTJJ010000288.1:0-4039 GCA_039935895.1 Bacteroidia bacterium
TAATGCAGGTAAAATTAGCTTAAAAATTGGCTCGGCATTATTGTTATTAAAAGGTTAATTATTTTTATTATTTTCGCATAAACAACTTGTAAATATTTTTTATGGATAGCAACACAACCGAACCTAAACATGTCATAATTATTCCGATAGATTTTACGGAACAAAGCCTTTATGCCATTACGCAATCGTACAATTTAGCCAGTTACACCAACTCTAAATTATTGCTTTTGCACGTGTACGAAAAACAAGGCGAAGAACGTTTTGATGAAATTACCGCATTAGCAAAAAAAACCCAACAAGAGTCTAATGTCCCATGCGATTTTATGAATATTAAAGGTAATATTTATAAAGAAACTATACGTGTGGCAGAAGAAACCGATGCTAAAATGATTGTTGTAGGGGTAGAATCTCACATCAAATCGAAAGATATTTTATCAGACAGCGCATCAGAAATGATACGTAAAAGCCCTTGTCCGGTAATTACTATACGTGGACGAGAACAACGCGATGGTTGCGAAAACATTTTATTACCTATTGATTTAACCCGCGATTCGCGCGAAAAAGTGGATATTGCTATTGAATTTGCCAAATATTTTGGAGCAGCTATTCGTATTTTAGGCATTTTTTCTGTAAAAGATGAGAAATATGAAAACCAGTTGCACGCTTATGTACATCAGGTAAAACAATACATTAAAGCAAAAGGCGTAACGTGTAGTAACAAAACTATGCCAAGCGAAAATGTAGCAGAAACAGTTGTAGAATACGCTAACAAAATTGAAACAGATTTAATCATGATTATGAATAAACCTGATTTATCGGTTAGAGAAATGTTTTTAGGTACGGTTTCTCAAAAAGTAATTGATATCTCTAATATTCCGGTAATGACGGTTAATCCAAAACAAAAAGAATCTCGTTATTCTTCATCAGCTATGTAAGCCGGGTTAAAACCATTTTCTTTCCAAATAAACTGAAGGGTGTTTACATTAAAGTAAGCACCTTTTTCTTTGCGCTCTATGTAAAAAATATGAGGCATTTGTGTGGCAGTTACTTCATCAAAATAGGCTTCTAAAACAATTGTTCTGTTTTTAGTTACAATACCCATTCCATCATCGTTTGTGTACCTAAAATAATTAGTGTTTAATTGCTTTATTTTATCGGCTTTTATCGTAAATAATTTATCTTTTAAATTAAGCGTAAAAATGCTGCAACCTTTATCATTATTGGCGTACCAATAGTTTGCATCTACATCAACTTCATTATAAATAGCTTTAGTTGGCGTTGTTTTATTTACGTTATAAAACTGTATTTTATTTTTTTTATGAGCCGCAATTATGTCACTTTCGCACAACTGAATTTGCGTAAAGTTTTGTTGTGTAAAATATTTAATGCCGTTTTTATCTTGCAATTCTTCTTTGTTATTTTCAATCAATCGCATAAAAATTCCATTGGTTAAATCTGCAATTTTTAATGCAGGATTATAACTGTATTTTATTTCAGAAAGAAAGCAACTAGAAGTATCTACAAAGCCATATAAGTTATTTTTTACCACCACGTAAATTCCTTTAAAAGGCTCATCAATAAAGTCGTACAAGGGTTGTATAACAAAATCTCCGTGTTTATTTATCACACCTAAGTGATTGTCAATTTTAACACGGCATTGATTATTTTTAAATGCCGAAACCCAATTATAAATTGGCGCAACCACAATAAAACCCTGATTATTTATAAAACCATATTTATTGTTTTGAAGAAATGAAGCAAAGTTTTCGGAAAAATCTGAGAGATAAGAAAAGCTTGGTTTAATTAATTCTTCACCGCTATGATTAATAGCTCCGTATAAATTATTTTTTTTAACAATGGCTACATTATCCGTAAAATCAGCTATTTCGTCATAATTGGCCGATATTTTTTTACCTGCGTGATCAATTAAAAAAGTAGTTTTATTTTGTTGAACAATAGCCACTTGCTGCAAAAAAGAACTTGCTTCATCAAACTGAAAATCAATTTTTACACGTCCGGCTTTGTTGATGTAACCATATAAATTATTTTTTTGTACCAAAGCAAAACCTTCTTTAAAATCTTCCACTTCATTATAAATTGGCTCAATACAAATTTTTCCAGTACTATCTATAAAACCATATTTACCTTCATTTTTAATAGAAAAGAAAGGCATTTGCCAAAAACTAAATTCTTCTTCTACTTGTTTTTTATCAGGGTAATCGGGATATTTTTTAAGAAATAATTGTAAATCTTTTTCGGTATAATTTTTAATCTCAGCGCTAAAAAGTGCATTCCAGGCAAAGTAAGTGGCATTTATATTTTTTATGTAATAATAAATTCCGGCTGCATTTTTTGCCTGAATGTAATAAGCCAGCAATTCTTCTTTGGCTTGTTGCGTGTATTTTGTTTTCGGAAATTGCTTGATATACTTTAAATAAGAACTATCATTTTTAAGAGCCGTAATTTCTTGATAAACATTGTAATGAAGCAACTGTTGCGCTTTTTGAAGATAACAACTTTGTGGGTACAAATTTATATAGGTTAAAATTATAGCAGATTGCGCACTATTTTTCACTTCATTAAACGCTAAACTATCTCGCTTACACAAAACATCGTTTACATATTTCGATTGATAAAAAGTGGTTGCATATTTCTCGGCAGATTGAATATTGATGTGCTGTAAAAAAACATTGTATGCTTTATCGCAAATAGAATCGTGCAAGGCAATTAGGTTAGTATCATTTACAAAACGACTACTCTTTTTACTTGAAAAGCTATTTCGGCAAACAGAAATGTATTTATACGCGCTATCCAAATTATAAAACGGATTATCGTTCCTATAATATATCGTTGCTAAACCAAACGAAGCCTCTGCCCTACTCTTTTTTAATTGTGCGTAAAACAGTTTTTTTGCTTTAAAATAATCGTATTCGTGCAAGGCCGCATACCCTTTATCTATGCTAGCTGCACGACTGGTAAAAAAAGCACAAATTAAAAATATGCAAACTAAAAATTTAGACATTTGTTTTTTGTAGTGGCAAAAGTATATTTTTGTACCGCAATTAACACTAAAATTAATGTTTACCACCGGACGAATTATTTTTACGCTCTTTTTTTTAGTGCTTTTTATAGCCGCAATGCTGTATGCTTACCGAAAAGATATAAAAACTACTCGGGTTCATTTTCCTAAAAGTTACCGCATAATTATTGTTATAATGTTGATATTTAGTGTATTATTTTTAATAATTAAGATAAAAACTTGGTTTTTTAAATAAAAATGAGTTACTTTTGTTGCATATAATCAATTTCAATGAAAAAAATAATTTGTTTCTGTTTAGCCATTTTTTCAACAACTGCTTTATTTTCTAATTCAAGCGTATTAATTGTTGAAGGAAAATATCAGCAAAAAAACTTATACATTCAAAACGGATTTTCCAGCAATGGCGTTGGTTTCTGCGCTTATGAAGTAAAAGTTAACGGACAAGTTACGACAGATGAAGTTAACTCTAGTGCGTTTGAAATTGACTTCTCTCCTTTTAAATTTAAAGCCGGAGATAAGATAACGATTGAAATTGGGCATAAAGATGGTTGCACTCCAAAAGTGTTAAATCCGGAAGCCATTAAACCTCGTCCAACTTTTGACTTATTAAGCATTGATATTAATAAAGATGCCGTACTTACTTGGGATACTAAAAATGAAATGGGTTCTTTACCTTATGTGGTAGAGCAATTTAAATGGAACAAATGGGTTTACGTTGGCGAAGTTAGCGGCGTTGGTACACCACAAGATCATGTTTATAATTTTAAAGTAATACCAAACAGTGGCGAAAATAAATTCCGTGTAAAACAAGTTGGTTTTGGCGGTATGCCCCGTTATTCTAAAGAAGTTACGTACAGTTCTTTAATGGAGAAACCATCTTTTAAAGTTGAACCAGATTCTAAATCGGTTAGTTTTAGCAACGAAACTACTTTTGAAGTATATGATTATTACGGAAACGTTTTAAAGAAAGGTTTTGGCAGCTCAGTTGATTTATCAAGC
>JBDTJJ010000289.1:0-2640 GCA_039935895.1 Bacteroidia bacterium
TATAGTCTATTTCGCTATGATACTTTGTACTTTAAACTTTGCTACTTCTATGCGTTAGGGATTGCAGCAAGAAAGCCTTTTTAAGTAATCTTAAAAAGCTTTACTGCGAACAGCCCGACGGCGCAGAGATTGCTTCACTTTGTTCGCAATGACGAAGCGCCGGAACGCCCAAATTTTACTTAGGGTTTAAAGTGTCACTTTCGGTTACGCCATCTCGCAATCTTACAATGCGATGGGCATAATGTGCAATATCTTCTTCGTGCGTTACCAAAATAATGGTGTTGCCCAGTTTGTGTATATCCTCTAACAAAGCCATAATTTCTATAGAAGTTTTGCTATCTAAATTTCCGGTGGGTTCATCAGCCAAAATAATGGCAGGCTTGTTTACCAAGGCGCGCGCAATGGCAACCCGTTGTCTTTGTCCGCCCGAAAGCTCGTTTGGTTTATGGCTCATTCTATTTCCCAAACCAACTTGCTCTAAAACTTCTTTGGCACGTTTTTCTCGTTCTTCTTTTTTAATGCCGGCATAAACTAACGGAAGCGCCACGTTTTCTAATGTTGATGAACGTGGCAATAAATTAAAGGTTTGAAAAACGAAGCCAATTTCTTTATTACGAACTTCGGCTAACTCGTTATCGCTCATTTTTGCGACAGGTATTTGATTTAAAATATATTCACCAGACGTAGGTGTATCAAGGCAACCCAACATATTCATTAAAGTAGATTTTCCGCTACCGGAAGGACCCATGAGGGCAACGTATTCGTTTTTTTGAACCGTTAACGATACTCCGTTTAAGGCATTGATAACCTCGGTGCCAATAACGTACTTTTTTGTAACGTCTATTATCTGAATAATGGGTAATTGCATATCTTCACACAAAAGTAAGACTAAACGCGCTATTTTTTTATTGTTTTGATAAAAGGTAACAGACTGTGATAAGTGCGAATTTTATACCACGATTTTATATTCGTCTAAAAAAATTATACGGATTGGACGTTCGTGCGCTTAGCTTAATGCGTATAGCGATTGCGCTAATTTTACTAACTGATTTGTGCATACGCGCCACTTCTTTAACAGCACATTATACCGAGTTGGGCGTTGTGCCTTTTAATGCACTCGAATTATCGTATTGGAAAGTTGGTTATTTTTCACTCTTTCAGTTTTGTGATACGTATGCATTTGCCTTGTTTGTTTTTATAATTACGGGCATTACTTATCTTTTTTTATTGGCAGGATATAAAACAAGATTGGTTAGTTTATTGAGTTGGCTTTTATTGACATCCTTACAAAACCGCAACACGCTTATCTTACAAGGCGGCGACGATTTATTACGCTTAATTTTATTTTGGGGAATATTTTTGCCTTGGGGTAATTTTTATTCTGTGGATTATAAATTAAAGAAGGCTTATAATAATAAAAAAACCGTCTTATCCGTTGCTACATTGGGCTATGTAATTTTACTTTTTTCGGTTTATTTTTTCACCGGATTATTAAAAACGGGTGCCGAATGGAATAGCGAAGGTACGGCACTACACTATGCGCTTAGTCTTGATCAAATGACTTGGCCTTTGGGAAAGATGCTGTTATCACATCAAACTTTATTGAAATTTTTGACAGTCTTTGTGCGTTGGTCTGAAATGCTGGTGCCATTTTTATTATTTATTCCGTTTAAAAATTCAAAATTCAGGATGCTTTTTGTTTTGTGCATTGTTGTTTTTCAAGTAAGTATTTCGCTCACTTTATTTGTAGGATTATTTTATTTAATTGGCTTGACTACCTTGATAGGATTACTTCCTACAGAAATAATGAATTGGTTTGACGGGAAAATTAATCACGTAGAAAAAGCAATAAGCACAAAAAACCATCTTTCTTTCTTTGCCAAAATATCTGCTAACTATTATTTTAATGTGATAAAAAATTCTTTTTTGTTTTTTTGCATTGCGCTTTGCATGCTTTGGAACGTAGGTACAGTAAATGGTTCTGGCTTAGCGGTGTCTGATAATTTTTTTACGTTTGGATATGGCTTGCGTTTTAATCAGAGTTGGGGAATGTTTGCACCAACTGTTTTTAAAGATGATGGCTGGTATGTGATGGAAGGAACTACAAACGATTCGTTAAAGATTGATATAAACAGAAATGGTGCAAAGGTTGATTACACAAAACCTGTAAGTGTACTAGCTTACATTAAAGACGATAGGTGGCGTAAGTATTATGAAAATTATTTGTTTACCTATAACGATTTTATGCGTCCGTATTTGTGCAATTACTTATTGGTTGATTGGAATAAAAATCATCTCGGCAAAAAAATAACCGCTTTAAAAATTATTTACATGAAAGAAGTTTCTGTTCTTCCCAACCAAAAACAAATGGTTACCAAAGAAGTTTTGTGTACTTGTGGAAAATAAAAAGGCCATCTTTTCAGATAGCCTTTTCGTTTCAATAAATTATAAATTAAACAGCTGCGCTTAAAACATTGTTCATGTTTCTAACAGCATCAGCACTTTTTGCAAAGGCTGCTTTTTCTTCGTCGTTAAGATTTACATCAACAATTTTTTCCCAACCACCTTTACCGATGATAACTGGAACACCAAGACAAATATCTTTTTGTCCGTATTCGCCATCTAAAGCAACGCAACAAG
>JBDTJJ010000290.1:0-3375 GCA_039935895.1 Bacteroidia bacterium
GAAGTAATTCAACTAATTTTTTTCTTTTCCCTTTGTGGAGAAAAGTATCTGTCCTGTCCATCATATAAAAGCAAATCTATTTAAAACTAACACGGCAGTATGAATATCTTTAGGAGGTTACTAACATCTCACTTTTAATTAAGAAGTAAGTTTGCTTGTAAGGATGATAAAGATTGGCATTTTAGGCGCTGGCCATTTAGGTAAAATTCATATTTCTTTACTAAAAGAGATAACAGAATTTGAAATTGTTGGTTTTTTAGACCTCGATAAAGCAAATGCTGCCCATGTGGAAAAAGATTTCTCCATTAAATCATATTCCAACTTTGAAGAACTTTTAAAAAATTGCGATGCTGTTGATATTGTTTGTCCAACGCCTTTTCACTTTGAATATGCCCAACAAGCCATTAAATCGGGCAAACACGTTTTTATAGAAGAACCCGTTACGGTTCATCCCGAAGAGACAAAAATACTAATGCAATTGTGTCACGAGGCTGGTATTGTAGCCCAAGTAGGGCACGTAGAGCAATTTAACCCTGCCATTTTAGCGGCAAAATCTTTTATTGATCGCCCACTATTTATTACCACCGAGCGTTTAGCGCTTTATAACCCGCGCGGGACAGATTTTTCTGTGGTGTTAGATTTAATGACACATGATATTGATTTGGTGTTGAGCATGGTAAAATCTAACATTAAAAAAATACAAGCCAGTGGTTCTCCTATTATATGTGATACCGATGATGTAGCTTATGCACGCATAGATTTTGATAACGGAACTATTGCAAACCTCAGCGTTAGCCGTGTTGCCATGCTTAATAAGAGGAGTTTACAAATATTTCAGAAAGATAATTTTTTAGCGATAGATCTTTTAAATAAAACAGTTGCAAAAGCCGAATTGAAAAAAGAATACACCCTGCAAGAAAACGAAAGCATTATTGCTTTAAGAGATGATAAAAGTATTGTAAAGACAAATATTAGTGTAAAGCCCATAAATGCTATAAAATATGAGCTTGAACTTTTTGCAAGCGCTATAAAAAACAAAACTAAAGCAGCCATTACATTAAGCGATGCTTACTTAACCATGCAAACTACCCAGCAAATTATTGAGTTGATTGGTAGAAGGTAGTACTTTATTATTAAAAAATTAAACATACTTTTATATTAATTGAATTTGACTAATTTTGGTTAGTTAAAAAACTCATACATGAAAAAAATACTAGTTACAATTTCGCTAATTTTAAGTATAAACCAAGTAAACGCACAAACCTGCTTTTACAACTATACTAACTACTCGGTAGGCACAAATACCAATACAAAAGCAATTACCACCGGAGATTTTAATGGAGATGGGCATCCCGATTTGGCTGTTGCAATTGTTACACCAAGTGTGGTATCTATTTTATTGGGTAATGGCACAGGTGGCTTTGGTACAGCTGTGCAATACACCACAAATACGCAACCCTATGCTATTTGCAGTGCCGATTTTAATGGCGATGGAAAAGCAGATGTTGCCGTAGCTAATAATGGAACTTTTCAAGGTTTTTCTGTTATGCTTGGTAATGGCACAGGCGGTTTAGGTTCTTCAACCAGTTATACCGCTGGCGGCGCAAACCCGGCTGGCATTGCAACTGCCGATTTTAATGGTGATGGAAAAAAAGATATCGTTATAACTAATACAAATTCATCTCCAGGCAAAGTTTCGGTTTATATCGGCACAGGCTCGGGTACTTTTGGTGCGGCAACAAATTATAATGTTGGTACAAGCCCATATGGAGTTATTGCAACAGATATAAGCGGAGACGGCAAAGCAGATATAATAACAGCAAATCAAGGTTCTAATGATGTAACTGTTCTGCTAAATTTGGCTGGCTCATTTAGTTCTTTGGGTTCTTTTTCGGTAAGTAGCGGTACTGGTGCTGGTCCGGTTGGCATTACTTCGGCAGATTTTAATGGCGACGGCAAAATTGATTTAGCAACCGCAAATAATGGTACAGGAAGCGCATCCATTCTATTAGCTTCCACGGGAACAGGTCAGTTTTCTACGGGAACTGCTTATCCAGTAGGCGGAACCGGTACATATGGTATTGTCAGTGCTGATTTTGATGGAGATGGTAAAATGGATTTGGCTGTTTGTAATTACAGTTCAAATAATATATTTGTATTAACCGGTAATGGTATTGGTGGGCTTAATACGGCCGTTATTTATAATGTAGCAAGCACTCCTGTTAAAATAGCCTGCGTTGATTTTGACGGAGATGGCAAACCCGATTTGGCAACAGCTAATGAAAATGTAGCATCAGATAATACCAGTGTTTTATTAAACTCATTACCTAACGCCATTAGCATTAGCGGTAACGCAACTATTTGTAATGGAGCTAGTACTGTTTTAACTGCTACTGGAACTACCAGTTATACATGGAGTGCAAATGCAGCAAGCGCAACTACTAATACAGTAAGTGTAAATCCTACAAGCAGTACAATTTATATGGTTACAGGAGCAAATACAGGTTGTTCTATATCAGCAACAAATACAATTACTATAATGGTAAATGCTTTGCCTACTATAAGTATTGGGGCTTCATTAAATTATATTTGTAATTCAAATCCTATTACATTAACCGCAAGTGGTGCTTCAACCTATACATGGACTAACGGAATAAGCAATGGGGTTGCCTTTACTCCAACTGCCGTAGCTACTTATACCGTTAATGCAACAGATATAAATAATTGTATTAACACTGCTACTATAAACATTGGTTTATCAGTACCAGAAGTACCTCAAATTTGTTTAGTAACTACAGATAGTGCCACGCTTTATAATAATAATATTATTTATTGGAATAATACACAATATACAAATGTTGATAGCTTCCTTATTTATCGATACGAAGTTTTAGCTGGTAATTATGTTCAAATTGGCGCCGTTAAAGGAGATTTCAGCAGATTTATAGATACCGTTAGAAATTTAGTTGTGGGTGGGACATCTATAACAACAGGTGGCAATCCTAATTATGGAAGTTATAAATATACCTTAGCTGTAAGAGATAGCTGTGGTAATATCGGCGCACAAAGTCCTTATCATCAAACAGTATTTTTACAAGATCAGCATAACGGTAATTTTAATTTAAATCAATATGTTATGGGAAGCGGGCAAACAAATCCTGTAACAGGGTATGCTTTATATAAGGATATAACAGGCACAGGTAACTTTTTTAACTACTTAACAACCATTACAGGAACTTCAGGTACCGATCCGGGGTACGCTTCTTCGGCTAATTACCGCATAGATATATTAGGTTTTAATTGCGTTTCCAATCAAAGATTGGTTTATCAGGGCAATAGTACACTTACCACTCGTGTAAAATCGCACAGCAATAC